>CAIWTR010000293.1 GCA_903915615.1 uncultured Armatimonadota bacterium | reverse complement strand
GGGGTTTGTCGACGCTTGGCGCGGATGTTCACCTGGTAGGGCCCTACACCCTGATGCCTCGTGACATCAGCCAGCTGCCGGTTACAGTCCACAACACGCTTGAGAGTGGCCTCGCCGGCGCGGATGTCGTCATGGTCCTTCGTCTCCAGCTGGAACGGATGAGCAAGGCGCTCTTCCCAACAGCCCGCGAGTACCACATGACTTTTGGCATTAATGAAGCGACACTGCGATACGCAAAACCGGATGCCATCGTAATGCACCCAGGTCCGATGAATCGCGGTCTTGAAATCGGTGGAGACCTCCCCGATGGCCATCAAAGTGTCATCTGTCAACAGGTCACATCGGGGGTAGCAGTGCGCATGGCCGCGCTTTATCTCCTGCTTGGCGCGGATGGAATTGAAGGATAAGAGGAACGGACGAAACATATGAAAACCATTCTCTTGCGGGGCGGTCACGTCGTCGATCCTGCGAATAACATAGATGCCATCAACGATGTCCTCATCCAAAATGGAGTCATCAAAGCCGTTGGGCAAAACATTGATGCAACCGCAGATGTTGATGTCCGCGATTGCACGGGGCTCATCGTCGCCCCAGGGTTGATTGACATCCATGTCCATCTGCGTGAACCGGGTCAGGAATACAAAGAAGACCTCGCCAGCGGCCTCGGCGCCGCTGCGGCCGGAGGATTCACCGCGGTCGCTTGTATGCCAAATACAGCTCCGGTGATCGACTCCGCGCCGATTGTTCGCGATCTGGTAACACGTGCAAAGGATGTTCACAAAGCAAGGCTTTGGGTCATCGCTGCGCTGTCAAAAGGGATGAAGAACATCGAACTCACCGAGATGGCAGACCTCAAGGCGGCGGGTGCGGTTGCCGTCTCCGATGATGCCTACCAGGTTCAAGATCCGTTGTTCCTTCGCCGGGCGATGGAATATGCCGCGATGGTAAACCTTCCTGTCCTCCTTCACTGCGAGAACACGACGCTGTCTGAGGGCGGTGTGATGAATGAGGGGTTGGTATCGACAGAGCTGGGGCTCAAGGGGTTACCCCGCGAGGCTTACGAGCTCGATGTGGCACGTGCAGGGCTACTTGCGATGCTTACTGGAGCCAAAACACACATCCTCCATGTCTCAACACGGGGAGAAGCGGAGCTCGTGCGGCACTTCAAGCAAAAAGGCGCGCCGCTCACCGCTGAAACGGGACCGCACTATTGGTGCATAACGGATGAAGCCGTCCAGGGCTACAACACACACGCAAAAATGAATCCGCCACTGCGTACATCCGATGACTGCGCGGCGATGGCAGCTGCGGTAGCGGATGGCACCATGGATGCGATTGCGACCGACCATGCACCGCATGCCGATTATGAGAAGACGCAGGAGTTCGCACTGGCCCCATTTGGCATCGTTGGGTTGGAAACAAGCCTTGCTCTTGGAATCACGCACCTGATCAAAACCGGGAAGGTGAGCTGGACACGGTTCATCGATGCGATGTCTACGCAGCCCGCGAAGATTATTGGTGTAGCTGGCGGGACGTTGACGCCGGGCGCCGCTGCGGATGTTACGGTCATCGCTCCAGATGTAACTTGGGTTGTTGATGCCGCGAGCTTTGTCTCAAAGGGGCGGAATACTCCTTTCGATGGCGTTGAGCTAACAGGGCGAGCAGTGATGACGATCGTTGGTGGGGAGGTTGTTCATGGCTGAGGCAGTACTCGTTCTCTCTGATGGGAGTGTGTTCAAAGGGCAGCACTTTGGTGCGGCGGGCACGACCTTTGGCGAAGTTGTTTTTAACACTGGGATGACCGGCTATCAGGAGGCTCTGACTGACCCTTCGTACGCTGGACAGCTCCTCACGATGACGTATCCGTTGATTGGGAACTATGGCGTCGCAGATGTCGACATCGAGAGCAATGGCGTTCAGGTCGCTGGATTTGTCGTCAGAACCCTCGCAGATGTGGCATCCAACTGGCGGATGCAAGGGACGCTGCACGACTACCTCGTCAAGAGCGGCACGGTGGGTATTCAGGGTATTGATACCCGGCAGCTGACACGTGTTATCCGTGCCGGAGGGGTCATGATGGGGGCGATTAGCTCTACAGAGACCGCCGGAGAGCTCCTCGAGAAGCTGCAGTCATCCACGAGTGGGTATGACCAGATCGACTGGGTATCACGGGTGACGACAAAGCAACCGTATACGTGGGGACCATCTGAAGCCGATGCCCGCTTCCACGTTGCCGTGCTTGACTGCGGTATCAAGTTCAACATTTTGCGCTCACTGGCATCGAGGGGTGTACGGACCACGGTTTTCCCGGCATCCACACCCGCAAGTGAAATGATTGCGACAAACCCAGATGGCTACTTCTTGTCGCCGGGTCCAGGCGATCCTGCGCTCCTCGGCTATGCAATCACGACGGTAACGGCGTTGATTAATGCTGGCAAGCCTGTCATGGGGATTTGTCTAGGAAACCAGCTCCTTGGATGTGCACTTGGTGGACACACGTATAAGCTGCCATTTGGGCACCGTGGCGCTAACCACCCTGTCAAAGACTTACTGACCGGCAAGGTCGTCATCACAAGTCAGAACCATGGTTATGCGCTTGATCCGGATTCACTGCCCGCGGATGATGTCGAGGTTACACAGATAAACCTCAATGATGGAACCGTTGAGGGGCTCCGCCACCGTCATCTTCCCGTGTTTTCGATTCAATATCACCCGGAGGCATCTCCAGGCCCGCACGATTCAAACCAATACTTTGACCAGTTTGTTTCGAGCATGGAAGCCGCAAAGGGATAATCGATTGCTAAATCCCCGGGAAGCACTCATGAGGATGATGTCACTGAAATGGTGGCCGCTCGCTTTCTTGGTTTTCGGGGTGGTTGTCTTACGGATTGTTGATATCGGCGCGGATGCGTGGAAGGACCTCGATTGGGGTACGGGCATTTGGACGGATGAAGGCTTTTACGCGCACAATGCGCGGAATCAGGTTCTATTTGGCAAGGCAGAACAGGATGGCTTCAACAACTACAACCTGTCGCCTGTATTACACGCCATTCAGGTAGTTGTGTTTACACAGTTTGGTGTTGGTCTGGTGCAGGCACGCTTGATCTCGATTATTGCATCGCTGCTGACCTGTGGATTTCTCTACGCCGGAGTTCGAAATGACTTTGGACCGCGGGCGGCCGCCTTTTCGCTGATGCTGCTCGGTCTTGAAAGCAGCTATATCCTTTATAACCGCCTCGGCCTTATGGAGTCTCTCGGGACACTGGTCATCGCCCTGGCTTACTACCTCTGGACTCTTGACCGCCCCTGGAGCAAGTTTCTGAGTGGCTTTATCGCAGCGGCTGCCTTTGCAGTAAAGACGACATTTCTGATCTTTCTACCCGCTCCTGTCATCGCGCTGGTACTTATCAACAAACGTGATCTTCGGGCCATCGCGTCATCTACCTGGCCGTATTTGCTCGGTGCCGCGGCTTTCTTCGGACTCTACTACGGTACCTGGTTGGGTGTTCACGGAGCTGAAGTTGCCCGGATGAACAACTTTTACAGGACGATGCAGTCGCAGCCAAGGTCATTCAATCAGCTGCTCTGGATGATGCGTCGTGCAGTGATTGGCTATCACTTTGGTTTTCTACAGCGCATGGAAACACGCTCGACGCTGTTTCTTAACTTGGCGCTTGTGGGTTCGATTTGGTCGCTGTTTAAGGTGATTCCGATAGTTAAATCCAAAAGTGATGTGGTTATCGAAGGAATCCACAAAAGGCTGCTGATGCACATCGTGTGTTTGGCAGCGGGCATCCTCTTCATCTTTGTTTCCCGATATGCACCTAGTCGCTACTTTTTAGTGTTTCATGTCTCAGCGGCAGTTGTCGGTGGCGTATTGCTGAGCCGGTTTACGGATGTCGTAAAGGCCATCCGGGAAGTCGTGTGGCTTCAGAGGGCGATGTTCGTTCTGGTTTTCCTATTCGGTTATCACTTACTGCTGCCCCTCTATAACATCCCTGAACTGAAAAAATACTCTGAGTTGTTAGGCGTTCTGACAGCAATGTTGGTTACCGTGATCGCTACTAGGTTACGCAGCAGGCTTTCTAAACACCTGACGCCTGCATTCATTACTGCAGTTTTTTTAGTGACATCCCTTGGGCAATACACAGCTTGGTTTGTCACCCGCCGGCATGAGACGCTGCAGGCATCTCAGTGGCTTACAGCGCAAGTCGGACCAAATGCTATCGTTGCTGGCGACTGGGCTCCCAATTTGGGATTTGGGACGAGACTTCATCTACCCCCGGTCTTTAAGGGGCTGGCCAATGATGACCATCCAATACAGACGCTAGATGTAGATTTTGTTCTGACGGGACGGACGCCATATCCAAAGCGGATGTGGGCAAAGCTCGCGCCAGGGTTGCTAACGGATGAAAACAGAGTGTCAACCCTGATGTATCACGGCTATACGATTGATTTGTACCGCGTGCCGGATGCCATGAAGCAGAAGGTTGAATGATGTGAATGTGGTCGGTTCATCGCGTAATCAGATGATGAACCAGTTTGGGTTTATGCCGTTTGAGGATGTTCCCGCGGCTAGGTTTGCCATAAACTGAATGGTTGGATGATAGGGAGTAGCAGGTATGCCACGACGCTTGGATTTGAAAAAGGTGATGGTAATCGGGTCTGGTCCAATTGTGATCGGTCAGGCGGCTGAGTTCGACTATGCGGGTGCGCAGGCCTGCCGGGCATTACGTGAGGAAGGTATTTCCGTAGTCCTCGTAAACTCGAACCCTGCGACCATCATGACCGATGTCGAAATGGCTGACCGTGTCTATATCGAGCCATTAACACCCGAATTTCTTGAGCAGATCATTGCGCGAGAGCGACCACAAGGCCTGGTCCCAACCCTTGGCGGGCAGACCGGTTTGAACCTCGCGAGTAAGCTTAGCGAGCTGGGCATCCTTGAAAAGTACGATGTTGAGCTCCTTGGCACGCCACTTTCAACGATTCAAAAGGCCGAAGACCGCGAGCAATTCCGTGCCTTGATGCGTGAAATTGGCGAGCCTGTGCCAGAGTCGTGGATTATTGATTCCGATGCAGCGCTTGCAGAGCTTTCTGTGCAAGACAACCTGCCGTGGCCACTCATCGTTCGACCTGCGTACACGCTGGGCGGATCCGGAGGCGGTATTGCGCACACGATTCCTGAGCTGCTCGAGATCGGTGGGCGTGGCCTGCGTTTGTCGCCCGTCAGTCAGGTCATGATCGAGCGCTGCCTGGTCGGATGGAAAGAAATTGAATATGAAGTGATGCGTGATGCAAACGACACCTGCATCACGATTTGTAACATGGAAAACTTTGACCCGATGGGAGTCCACACCGGTGACTCAATCGTGGTCGCTCCGAGCCAGACGCTTAGCGACAAAGAGTACCAAATGCTCCGCACCGCAAGTCTGAAAATCATCCGGGCCCTCGGAATCGAAGGCGGCTGTAATGTACAGCTTGCACTGGATCCTGATACCTATGCGTACTACATCATCGAGGTTAACCCACGTGTTTCCCGGTCCTCAGCCCTTGCAAGTAAGGCAACGGGCTACCCGATTGCACGTGTCGCTGCAAAGATTGCGATTGGTCTCCATCTGGATGAGATTGAAAACAAGGTCACCGGTCGGACGCTCGCGTGTTTTGAACCTGCCCCTGGACTACTGTGTTGTGAAGATTCCACGCTGGCCATTTGACAAGTTCAAGAGCGCTGACCGGCGAATCACAACGCAAATGAAGGCTACGGGCGAAGTGATGGCCCTAGATCGTAGCTTTGAATCCGGTCTGATGAAGGCGCTAAGGTCTCTTGAAATCGGTGTGCTTGGCCTCGGTTATCGCCATGCAGCAGCGTGGTCTGAGGAGCATCTGGATCATCTCATCGCGGTTGCTACCGATGAACGCATCTTCGCAATCGCCGAAGCGATGCGTCGTGGGCGCTCCATCGATACCATCCATGCCGCCAGCCATATCGATGAGTGGTTCCTGAAAAAAATCAAAAACCTCGTTGATATGGAGCTCTGGCTGACGGGTGTCAACGATGGCTTTGTCCAGCGTTTGGCAGAAGCCAAGCACCTTGGATTCCCGGATCGTGTAATTGCTGCGCTTGCGGGTGTCCGCGTGGATGATGTGGTTCTCGCTCGCAAGGGGATGGGCATCAAGCCCTCCTATAAGATTGTTGATACCTGTGCGGCTGAGTTTGAAGCACAAACGCCGTACTTCTATTCATCACAGGACACCGAGGATGAGCTTCTCCGGGACTGATTGAAGGGCCTTTAAATGAAACAAGATGCTTGGAAACGTATCATCATCGGCGTTGGCGGGAGCGTCATCGTGTTGTTTGCCTACGGCAGCGGAATGCGCGGTCAGAAGAAGGCTCTCGAGGTCGTAAAGCAAGAGCGACGTGTCCTGCGAGAGGACATGCGTAACTTGCAGCTCATAACCCGTGGGCGTGAGGGGCTGCTACATCAATATGTCGCTCTGAATCTCCTCGATGGACAGCTTTCAAAGTCTGCCAAGCACGGGCATGAGCTGGATGCGACCGTCCTCCAGACAGCGAAAGCGCATCTGGAGACATCCGCACGCCTCGATGCGACATCCGATGCAGACGTAGATGACCTGATTGAGCGTTTGTCGACTGCGAAAGGTAGCACTGACATTGCGGGTGTAAGAGGTTTCCTTCGGGATCGGCTGATGAAAATCGATGTAGCCGCAGACCTTGAGACACCCGTTACGATAAAAGCTCCATCGTTGAACGATGTTCCAAAGCAGCCAGGTCCAGAGATAGGCCGGTAATCGCAAAATGTTCCAAATGGTAAACTTTGATTCCATTTTCAAGCATAGACATGGGACAAACGCTACCGTTGGTGCGATGCCGTATCGGCATCAGGATTGGCTTTCAGTTTTATGAGTGACACGGTTCGACCACAGCAGCAAACGGAGCGGATTCCTCTACCAGCCCCGAATCTCCTCCGGCAGGAAAGTCCTGTTTCCGTAAATGGTTTGAAAACCGTCTCGGAGAGCCGGGATGCTGTGCGTCGCGTAATGTCGCATCTCGATAACCGGATGCTGATTGTTGTCGGACCATGCTCGATTCACGACACCACTGCTGCACTTGAGTACATGACCCGTTTGGCCGAGCTAGCCGATAGTCTCTCTGACAAGCTTTTAGTCGTTGCACGGGCATATTTTGAAAAGCCTCGTACGACGGTTGGATGGCGCGGCCTCATAAATGACCCTCGTATGGATGGCACATTTGACATGGCGGAGGGCCTTAGACTGGCTCGCCGGCTGTTGGTGCAAATCACCGATATGGGCTTGCCGGTTGCAACTGAGCTCCTAGACACCGCGACGCACGAGTATTACACCGACCTTGTAAGCTTTGGAGCGATCGGTGCGCGTACGACGGAGAGCCAGCCACACCGGGCAATGGCCAGTGGACTGCCTCTTCCTGTTGGCTTTAAGAATGCCACGGACGGCGGAGTCCAGGTTGCACTCGATGCAATGGTTTCCGCAGGCGCATCCCATTCGTATATTGGGTTTGACGATGATGGTCAAGCGTGCGTGGTGAAAACCCATGGAAACAAAGACACATCGTTAATTCTCCGTGGAGGACGTCAGAGTCAG
>CAIWTR010000292.1 GCA_903915615.1 uncultured Armatimonadota bacterium | reverse complement strand
ATGGGCGTTCTTGGGTTCGGCTTGGTTGGCTTGGTGGTACGCGGACGACGACGTCTCGCTAACTAAGGTCAAAAGTTATGCCAGGGGACCAGCCAACGCCGGGGACTGGTCTCCTGACATTACCTAATTCTTGCTCCATCAACGCGTGGGAGCTACGCAACCGCCCCGGCGCGAATGGGTGATGTACGGACATGGTCTGCCATCAAGGTACGTTGCGATTAAGCTTGACTAACAGTAACTTAGTGGCTTTCGAAAGACTCGGGATCCAAACGCTTCAAGGGTGATCTGCACGGTTGCCAGTTCTCCAGTGTAGGCATCTTGTAAATTGGGTTCATCCAACGATATTTCTGCTGTGGTGTTCGCATAATTGAGAACAAAGACGTAGGTCTCGGTTGGCGTGTTCCGGGTTCGTATTGATACTCCCACTGGGTGACTCGCGTTTGATATCGGCAAAATGCCGTGTTCGGACATCACTTGCTGCATGAGAGTGGATGTGAAGGCTGCTTCATTTCTGGATGCGATGTAATACGCCTTGCCGCTTCCATATTGGTTTACAGTCAATGCGGGCTCACCAGCGTAAAAGTCATTTTCAAATGTGGCAAGAACAGTGGCTGAAACATTTAGAATACGTTCGCTATAGGTCGTAAATGTAAACTGACGCCTGTCCCACAGAATTGTGTTTGTTTCATCCGGATAAAGCTCATCCCACTCCTCTGGCACAATGCCAAGCACCGACCGCAGCGGCTCAGGAATACCTCCAAGATAGGCTTTTGTAGAATCATCAACCCAACCTGACAAGTAAGTGGTTACCAGACATCCACCATTGCTTACAAAGCTGGCAAGCCGCTGCTCAATGCCATTGCGTAGCATAAACAACATCGGGGCAATAACCACCCTGTAATCAGTTAGGTCACATGTTGAATCCACGATGTCTACTGCAATGCTAATGTCGAAGAGTGACCGGTAGAAGGACAGGATTGTTTCCGTATACTGAGGCGTTTTGGAGCGATATTCGAGACAGGTTTGGATTGCCCAGAGAACTTCCCAGTCAAACACGATCGCAACTTTTGTGTGGACCCATCCACCGACAAGTCCATCAAGTTGATTCAGCTTCGCTCCAAGTTCTTTGACATCACAAAAGACTCTGGCATCCGACCGGTTGTTATGTCCAACGACAGCGCCGTGGAATTGCTCGAGGCTTCCGGCACTTTGTCGCCACTGAAAGTATTGGACGCCATCTGAGCCATGTGCGATGGCTTGAAGACCCTCAAGCGTGTGCTGACCTGGCCGCTTCAGCTTCATCGTGGGGTACCAGTTGGATGAGCTTGGCGTGCATTCCATCAGGAGGAAGGAGCGGCCATCACCCATGGACCGGTTCAAGTCGTGGTGAAAGGCTGTGCGTATCCATCCGTCCAGCTCGGATGGTTTACCGTGGAACCATGGATAGCTATCCCAGGAAACAAAGTCAAGGTGCTTGCTGATTTTGAAGCCATCCACCCCAGCATAGGTTCCCATCAGGTTTGTAGTCACCGGAATGTCTGGCCCGTAGGACTTCAGGATGCATCTTTCCATTGTCAGGAAGGAGATGATTTGGTCGCTGGAAAAGCGTTTCCAATCAAGTGTCAGCCCATGGATGGATGTTTCACCGAGAGGGGCTCCCGGAGGAAAGATCTGATCCCAAGCGCTATAGCGATGCGACCAGAATTCAGTCCACCAGCAGCGGTTCAGGTTTTCAAGGGATTCATATTTATGCTCAAGCCATTCTCTGAATGCCAGTATCGATTCAGGGCCATAGCAGCATCCACCGTATTCATTACTGATGTGCCAAAACGCCAGCGCGGGATGCCCGGTGTAACGCTCAGCAAGCTTGCTCACGATGATCGCTGCTTTTTCCTGAAAGACTTTGCTTGCATAGCTGGTGTTGACACGATTTCCCTGGCGGTTGCGAAGACCATCCGGGTTTACGCGGAGAATCTCGGGATATTTCGTCCCCATCCAGGCTGGAACAGCAGCCGTGGGAGTCGCGAGTCCAACATAGCGCCCGTGTTCAGATTGACTGTCCATCATGCGGTCGAGCCAGTCAAAATCAAACACGCCTTCGGATGGTTCCAGAGCACACCATGAAAAGACTCCGAGGGTCACTGAGTTGACATTTGCCTGGTCCATCAGGTCTGCATCCTGTGCCACAATTTCAGCTGGCCATTGTTCAGGATTGTAATCACCACCGTGAAGGAGGCGTGTCTGGTTTGGGAAAAGTGGGGTTTGTCGCGTGTTTTTCATGGCGTGTTTTGGTTCCAGCCGAGCAAACAATCAGAGAATAATGTTGTCGGTTGTATTCGTTATCTACTTCTGGTCACGTCTGAGGCCAGTTTACGTAATTCAGTAGCAAGTCTTTGATCCAGACCACTGGGGACAAATGCGATATGCTCCGGATTCCCACAGCCAAGTGCTCCAAACCAAGTACAACCCGCTAGATAGCATCCAGCTACAGTGAGATGGTTTGGATCGAGCACGAGCTGCGGAATTCCTGTAGGACTATCGTTAACTTGCCAGTACCAGCCTATGGAGAGGTCATTTTTCTGGATGGGAACATGTGGGTATTTGGCATGCATGTAATCAAATGCCGGATCAGGAAATTCGAAACGCGGTGCCCTTGAGCGTCGGTATCGCTGGATTGCTTCACCGGTTGGAATAACACCATATTGATATTTCTCGGCAAAGTGCAGGTAATTGCCACGAAGAAGAGAGTACATGCTGTCACCCGTCAAACCATTTTCGACAAGATAAGGAGCATCATCACGATAGGCCCACGTCATGTTTAGGAAGATTCTGGCTTTTGGAGCAAACCGACTTATCAGCGCATTGAGTTGTCCTAGCCATGGTTCCCATGATTCACGTCGTGGAGCGAGAATACTCCCTTGGTTAAGTGTGATGAAATCCCACTCTTCCATCTGAAGTACATCCTGAAGGTTTCCAATACGGCCTTTACTTCCCGGCCATGCCACACCACCAAATTCATTTTGGTACGTTTTGTGAGATTTATGTTCACCTGTAAATTTAGCAAGGTTTGCATGTCGTTCTAGTGTGCAGCCGCCAATTGTTGCGTAGCTCACATGGACCTTTTCATGGAGCGCCGGGGGAAAGCAATCTCTGAAGTAGGTGAGGGGATTTTCCGCGAGACTATTCCCAATCGCTAGTAACTTCATAACGTCATCCTATTCGTGTTGACCTATGGTCCTGACAAGACATTGGGCATGCCAGCGGGAAAAGTAGTCGTTTGGGTGCATTGGGTCCGTCGTGAAATCCTGGAAATGTTTCATTGCGTAGAGCTGTTTACTCATCGATGACATGTCGATATGAGCAATTCCAGACGCTGCTAGACTCCGTAGACGAGCTCCGTAGCCAAGAAATCGTCGGATATACGTTTCATCATCTGTATAGCTTGGGGCAAACCACATCGGAGATACAAGAATAATTTCAGTTGATGGAGCACTTTTTCTAATAGTCGTGATGGTATCGACTATGTTTTTCTCAAACTGATCCGGCTCAATAGTCCAAAAATCATTCATGCCAAATGCAATACACACAATATTTGGCTTTAGTGGCAGAACAACATCGCCGACGTTTTCTTTTGCCCAAGAGGATGTCTGTCCGCCTAGGGATACATTTGTTAGCGTAATGTCTTGTGTTTTGTAAATTGCACGAAGTTGCATTGCAGCGAGCGTGGGCCAGTCAGGGATGTAAGGAGCCTGATTTAGAAAGCCTGAGACATTGACACCTTGAGTGATACTGTCACCGAAAGCGACGATTCTTACCGGATGCTTCTTGGCGATGCGTGCGGCAGTTCCCGTAAGGTTTGAGCCTTGTGGTCGTGGTACTGGTCCCCGCCAAGGCTTGGTTGTCTTGTAGGTAACAAAGATATGGCGGCCGTCTGTACGAGTCCATGGAAACTTGCCAGTTGCGAACTCACTTTGTGACATCACTGGAATTCTGGAATGCGGCAATGCTTCGATTCGGTTTGAAGTAATCTTGAAATCACGGTCGGAAATGTATGTTGTCATCGTGGTCGAATCAGTCACAGATATGACTTCAGATGGAATGCGGGCTAAGCGTCCCTGAGCAGGAAATCCATCTTTTCCGACAAGGAGAACGGCTTCTGCAAATACAAAACTTGACTTCCAGAGGGGTTGCATGAGTCTCTCGAGAGGGAGCATCATCGGATGCGTTGCTTGTCCGTTACCGTCCTTTGTCAGTAACACACTGTTGATGGTCGCTTTGCACTTATCTGAGACTGAAACAGTTATGCGTATGCGCTTTGTGAAGGCATGTGTACGCAAGTAGATTCCAGCACTCTTTTCGATGCGTTGCTTGCTTGTTCTGGCAAGGATGACTTTTCCATTACGGTCAAGACATTCAAGCTTTAGGTCGATTCCTTGACCGGAAGACTCCGAGATAAGTGAAGTCCCGAGCCAGACGACTTCGAGGCCATCTACCCAGTGTTCTTGACTCAGAGAGCCACCATTTGGCCCAAGTTCGACACTGAATTTCCCATTATCGTTCATAAATCGACGTACTGAGCCAAAGGTTTCCCAATGCTTAAGCCCATCGTCAAAACTCTCATTTAAGAGCCACGTCTTCTTGTTTTCAATCATCGAACAAACGCTCCGCGATTTTGCGTACTGGCTTTCGGGGATGCGGTAGCGAGATGAAAGGACATCAGACCACGAATGGTCTTCGGTAGTAGCTCTGCTGTGACCGTAAGACCAGCATCGCAGCGTTCTAGACCCGTCAAGGCATTGGCGCCGACATTTCTACGCAGGTATGCGGTAAGGTCGTTGTCATTGAGAGTCTGTCCTGAGAGCGTGTTGTCGGTGAAGGTTGACTTGCTATAGCCACCATTTTGGTCGGGTATCGCGAATGGGTCGTTCCCTGCGATAAAGACGTTTCTCTCATAGCGCACATTTGGAATGTCGCCCTGCGTCGAAATGGCATGGCGGTCATTTATGATTGTGTTGTTGCGAACGATGGAAGTGTGCATGTTGTGCATTCCATCGGGGATGTACCAGACGATGCCGGCGTGATTGTTTTTTCGGCCATCCATAAAGCTGATGTTGTTACGCAGCGTGTTGTTGCGCCAGTCTCCAGCGCCTGGATACTGACACATCAGGTAGCCAGAACCATCATTGTTGTACGAGATGTTGGACTCCATGATGGAATCGACGACGCCACCATCGAAGTCAAAGCCGCCACCATCCAGGCCCGAGCTTTTGTTATCGTGCGAAATGCAGTGTCGGATGGTTACTCGGGATGCATTCCATGCCCAAATTCCAACGGGACCATTGCCCTCCCTCGGCATCGCCCAGCCGTTGTTGTACGCAATACACCGTTCGATCAGGCACTTGTCGACCTGACCAATGACAATCCCATTGCCACTGTGGTTGGTCAGGTTTTTTGGGTCGCCTGCATTGTTGTGCACGGTGCAATCGCGGAGCGTGACATTGCTCGCCCAAGCCTTGGCGAGGCGTTGATAACTTGTGATTCCAGCACTGCCGTTACTGTGGCTGATACAAGAATCCAGACGGATGTCAGCTCCGCCATCGATTACCAATCCGCCATTACGGAATCCGCTGGCTTCTATTTGGTGTAGCAAGACATCTTTACTGTTTGTCACCGTAATGCCTGCGCCATCACTTGTCAGACGTCCACTGCCCTTGACCTTGAGACCACGGATGACTATTTTGGAACAGTTGTTTAAGACAAAGGCATTCATTCCGCCAGCATGAATCGCGATGGAGGATGCGCTTGCAGATTGAATTGTAAGCTCGGAAATGCCATCCAACATAACCGGAGCTGCGAGGTGGATTGGTGTCTCTAAAACAACCGTTACAGTCCCAGTTGGCTTTGTTCTGAGGAATGGTGAAAATGTCCGCCAGGCATGCTTGGATGATTTTCCATCGTGTGTATCTCTGCCACGGATGGCATTGATGTAGTACGAACGTCCCGCGGCAAGTACTGGTGTGTTCAACGTCCGCCAGCAGCTGGAGGCAGCGATGTAGATGCCCTTGCTGAGAAGTTGACTTTCGCCGTTGTTTCGTTTCCATTGCCGATTGTCGTGATAACTTCCTTACGCTCCTCTGGCGTAAGAGCATCCCAAGAGCCTTTTGACTTCTCCAAAAGCTGGTCTATACGCTTTTCAGCAGGTGGCAAGCCGACTTTCTGTTCGGGATTTGGGTTACACCCCGTTGCCAAAATGGTGCCAAGCGCAAACGCAGGCAGCAAGCATTTCAGTTTCATGTTTAAGAGCCTTCCTGTAGGAGGCCGGGGTGCCTCAATCCATTGCTATTGAAGCACCCCGTTTGGGGAGGGTTAGTCGAGGAGATCGAAGTAACGGTCGATGGGGGTATTCGTTGTGACGAAGCTGCCATCGGCGAGCCAGCGATGCGAAATCTGTTCTGTGCGCCTTACCGTGACGTGTCCATCCACCCAGCAGACACTGCCAAAAGCATTGTGTCGACCTTGCGGTAGACCCATCCAGGCGTTCGCACCATTGTATGCACGTGCTAGTGGAGTCATGAGGCCACTCCATGTTGGCAGGCGCCCACCAGGACCATCCGTCCTGCCAGTCTCAGCAAACATGACGGTTTCCGCCGGTGCAGATACTGAAGCCATCGAACGTCCCGGTTGTGACCATGCCCAATAGCCCCAGGTGTTTGGATCCATCCATTGAGGAACAAATCCCCACTGGGCATCGATATCGGTCAGATACAACCAGTTATAGCCAACCGTGAAATACAGGGATGAGTTCGCATCAATCTTTGCGCTTGGACAGGTCCAGACACCATCCCCGGGCCAGAGGTTACCCCCAGCCGCATTTAGGTTTTTCTTACCGTTCTTGATGTACGGATCGAGCATGTTGGCAATCGTGAACCGGGCAGCAGAGTTCTCAAGCATCACGAGATTTTCATCGTAGTCCTGTGAGTACATCATGGATGCGAGCCCAATCTGCTTGAGGTTACTGATACAGGTTGCCTGACGTGCCTTTTCGCGCGCTTGTGCAAAGACAGGGAAGAGGATTGCTGCGAGGATTGCGATGATAGCGATGACTACTAGGAGTTCTATAAGTGTGAATGCCGATTTCTTCATTGAAATAAACCTTTCTTTTTGTGTTTGTCGAGGAGTGATTAAGTTTTAGGGGACATTGACGTTGATGAACGAAGAGTGAGAGATACAGGAAGACAGTGTTGCTGGGTGGTAGGTTTACGATCCTCGATGATATTGACCAGCAGCTCAACGGCTAACGCACCCATTTCCTGAATCGGCATTCTGATGGTCGTTAGTGGCGGCTGGAGGGATGCACTGAAGGGTGTGTCATCAAAACCAACGATGGACACTTCATCGGGGACAGATATGCCGAGTTCAGATAATGCCTGTAATGCACCCGCCGCGCACAGGTCGTTACAGGCAAACACTGCGGTTGGAGCGCTCTGCGGATTGCCTGAAAATGTCATCATCGCCGACTGATAACCAGGTTCGCGAAGAAAGCCACTTGGGACTTCAATGTAGTCTGATACAGAAATTCCTGCATCGTGCATCGCTGCGCGATATCCCTCAAGTCTTGCCGCTGTTGTGCTGACATCCGGGTTGCCGACAAAGTGTGCAATTCTTCGATGGCCAAGCTCAAGGAGGTGCTTTGTGGCAATGTAGCCACCCGTGTAGTCATCGCAGTTGACGGAAAAAGCATTGTCATCGATGTCGCGAATCACGGAAACATATGGGATTTCCCGCTTGTCACAATGCGCAAAGACATCACTGTTTACAGGTGGCACAACGAGGAGGATGCCATCCACTCGGGAGTCGATGGCAACTTTGGATGACTCGGTAACGCTTCCACTCGTCGCTGTGTAGAGCATCAGGTTGTAATGCCTTTGCATTAACGATGTCACGATACCGGCGAGCAATGTGGCGCAGAATGGGTTCTGGTCTACGAATGCATCCGCGTAGGGCAACATCAGCCCGATGACTCCCGTTTTACCTGTGACCAAACTCTTGGCGATTGGGTTGTAGGCATAACCCAGCTCGGATGCTGCGGACAAAACCCGCTGGCGTGCAATGTCACCCACTCGGGTATTCGATTTGTTCCCCGGGTTCAGTGTTGCTGATGCTGTAGCGATCGATGTACCTGCCAGCTTCGCTACATCTTTAAGCGTGATTGCCATTTTCGTATAATCGTCTTTGATGAAACGTTTCATCATGATGTTATCATAGCCGGATAATCGTGTCAATCGACACATATACGGGGATTGCCCAGCATGTCTCGGGTCCGGTTGTGGGTGCCGATTACAGCGTAGAATCAACCATGCGCATCCCTCATCCAAAAGGCTATCTCTGCCCACGTGCCGCCATCGCACCGAACATCAATGGCGATCTCTCCAAGGAATTCTGGAAAAACGCACCGTGGTCGGATGACTTTGGCGACATCGAAGGGGATGTCAAGCCACGCCCAACGTGGCGTACGCGCATGAAGATGCTTTGGGATGACAACCATCTCTACATTGCTGCCGAGCTGACCGAGCCCAATGTCTGGGCGACGATTACGCAGCACGATGCCGTCATCTTTCAGGACAATGACTTTGAGGTCTTTATCGACCCGGATGGCGATAACCACGAATATTACGAGCTTGAGCTCAATGCGCTAAATACGACTTGGGATCTGCGGTTGGTCAAGCCCTACCGGGATGGCGGTCCGGCGCTGAATGAGTGGGTAATCGAAGGGATGCAGACCGCTGTCAAAGTGGATGGTGTGTTGAATGATGCATCTGTTACGGACAGAGGCTGGACGGTCGAGATT
>CAIWTR010000291.1 GCA_903915615.1 uncultured Armatimonadota bacterium | reverse complement strand
GCCTCCCGTGAACGAGGCGTCCCGGCGTGTTCCGAGAGGCTACCATCGAAACAGAGTTTAGGGATGCGTGAAAAGATTCAGGTGGATGTGCGTATTTTTGAGACGATGTGCTTTCAACGCTGGCAAATCTCGGCGTTTGGTCGCGTGCTACGCCGGCCCAACCAACGAAACGTCAAAAACATCAAATTTGCCGGCTTCCCAGCCAACGTCAGTCCAAAAGTGGGCAATCAGCCTGTCAATTCCTTCAACTCGGGTCCAATCCGAAAAACTTTAATTTTATTTAATAGGTGTAGATGACACCGATTAGCCTGTAGACAAGTAGACTATGCGGCGATGCGCCCCATTCTTCGACTGTTAGGCAAATGTGAACTGACGGTGGATGGAATCCCGGTTCCCTTCAAGATCACACGTAAACATTGGTACGTCTTAGGCCTTGTCGCGACATCCCCAACCTGCAAAATGGGACGCGCCGAGCTCGCCGAGGCTGCCTGGCCGATGAGTGATGACAGGAGCCGGAATGTCCTCCTTCACATTTGGCGCCGCGCCATGGTGCTATCAACCGCATCCATATGTTCTGGCCCCCCAGCGCACCTTACGGAGCAGCATGTTTCCGTTGATACATCCTGTATAGCGATTGATTATCAGGAATGTAACCTCCTCGCAGACATTGCACTGACCTGCGATGATCCCGAGCAAGTTCTGCAGGCAGGATTGGCATTTGATGCCCTTGCCGAAGACAAGACCCTCCTCTATCCATTCCCATCCTTGTTTGTAGACATTCGAAGTGACTTCGACAATCGACGCAAAGCTGTCCTCCGTCGCGCTTGGCAGGCTGAACGCCATCTCGATCCCGCCACACCAACACTTACATCCGTATTCGAAGCCCGCCTCCAGAGCCTTGGCGATATGAATGCGATTGGGGAACCAGAGCTTGCCTTCAAGGTGCTTCCCGATCTCCCCATCGTCTCACCGCAAATAACGCGCTCCTTCATAACGACATCGCAGATCGCTGCAACTGCGATTATCGGGTTCATCATTGTCGCTCCAATCGTTCTCGGTTCCCTAAACACACCCTTCAAAAAGAAGCAGTTGTTTATGCCCCACGGAACAAGCGTCACTAATCCGGTTGCATCCCTCAGCAACAAGCTGCTGTATCAACTAAGTGACCCGCGTACCAAGCGCTCAGCCGCCACGGCAATCTGCATTACGCCAAAGAACCTTGTCATCGCGGCCGGAAATGCAATCCTGGCAAATGGCGACCACCAAACCATGCTGGTGATGCTGACAAAGACGGGGCAATCCCGGTGGATAACCAGGTTCACCGATGCGAGAGGCATCCGGACGACTCCAAAGCAGCTTCTCAGCACGGAGAGCGGACGGATTTATGTCGCATCCGTGCTTAGCGCCGAGCGAAACAATGCCCGAAACCTAGCACCCGGGAGCTATCTGGCGGTCAGTGTGTTTGACCGTGATGGCCAGCGCATTTTTGAACGGGTTCATCCAGCCGCCATTACTGTAAATGATGTGCATTCGATCCGGCTCATCAACGACCTCAAGGGTGGCGTCCATACATTTGCCAGCGCTGCAGGCGATGAGACAAGCATTGCGATGCATGTTCCGGCGGGAAACCCTACCAATACTCCAGCACCGCTGACGGGATTTCCAAAGGCCCTTCGAATCACGGATGCTATTTCCGATGACAATGGCCATATCTTCCTGCTCGGCTATCTACCTGTGAAAATACGTGCCGGCGTGCGGCTCGATTGGCATATCCACGCGATGGATAAAGCATCCAAAACGCTATGGTCTCGGGATATCACCGGTGCAGTGGGGACAGCTAGCGCGCCTGTCCGCGGTGCCATTAATGCGCAGGGGGACGTTGTCGCCTACGGTCCCCTGCCCGCATCAACAAAGCAAAATGGAAGTCAAATGCTTGCCTCTTTGGTGACGTTTGCTGCACGCACAGGGGATGTTATCTTCCGCGATTGTTACGATGCTGAGAATCAAAACCCAAACTTCGCGCTTTGTCCCCTGATGATTGGGAGATCAGCGATTATCGCCGTGACAAGCAAAGCACCAGATGGATCAAAGCCATTATCCGTACATCGTTTCGGAAATGCGGAAACGGACACCGCGCTAACAATTATCGTGCGCATTCTGGGGCACAGACGCTTGGATGGCATTGTCTCGCTTTACATAAACAATAATGGAATCCTTACGGTGTTGGTCCAGCCAAGCAAGGAAAAGTCATCGACGACGGCATTGGCGTATACCACGATG
>CAIWTR010000290.1 GCA_903915615.1 uncultured Armatimonadota bacterium | reverse complement strand
TTCGCAATCTGCATCACCGCAACGACCCGCGGGATGCGCACGGGAGAAGTCGAAGGCAGCCCGTACACCTTTCTAACACGAACTGAATTCGAAGACAGAATAGCCGCAGGAGACTTTCTCGAGTTTGCGGAAGTCAACGGTGGCAACCTCTACGGCACGCCAAAGTCCTGGGTGGACCGAACACTCGCAGCTGGAACCGATGCCATCCTCAAAATCGATGTTCAAGGCGGAAAGTCCATTCGCTCCCTGGTCCCGGATGCGATTCTCGTGTTTTTGGCTCCACCATCCCTGGATGAGCTGGAAGTAAGACTGAGAAGCCGCGGAACCGAAACCGAAGACGCGATTCAGGTTCGCCTTGAGGATGCACGAACAGAAATCGCGGCATCACTGGGATACGACTACATCGTTGTCAATGACAATATTGACGCCGCAGCAGACCGCTTGCGGTGCATTTTGGTTGCAGAAAGGTGCCGTCGATGAACGGGTTAAAGATTGCCATCGCGACCGGCCCAAGTGGCTTTGTCACGGTGAATTCGATTCTGGAAGCATCCAAAGCATCAGGAACATCACGGCTGGACTGGCTGGAGCTTGGCCTTGCGGCTGCGGAAGCCGATGAGACTCTCCACGATGTTGGTGTTGGTGGGATGCCGGATGCGCTTGGCCGGATGTCGCTGGATGCAGCCATTATGGATGGCCCAACACATCGCGCAGGCGCCGTCGCAGGGCTCCTCGGCTTCCGAAGCCCGATCGCCGTCGCCCGACGTGTCATGGATTGCACACCGCATGTGATGTTAGTTGGCGAGGGAGCGAAGCGCTTTGCCGAAGCGCAAGGCTTCACCGATGAAGGTGCCCTCCTAACAGACTATTCAAGGGAACGCTACGAAGCGTTTTTACGCGGGGAAGTTGACCTTGAAGCAACCGGCGATCAGCACATCGATGGCGGTGACACGGTTGGCGCTATCGTGATGGACACCGAAAACCAGCTTGCCTGTGGGACATCCACCAGTGGACTCGCCTTCAAAATGCCTGGTCGCGTCGGCGACTCTCCCATTATCGGCGGTGGCCTCTATGTCGAACAAGGCATCGGGAGCGCTGTCTGCCTCGGGATGGGTGAGCAAATGATGCAAGTTGGCATGGCGATGCGTACGGTGATGAAGCTGGCGCAGGGGCTGTCCCCTCAAGCAGCGGCTGAAGCGGCGATGCGGGACATGATTCGCCTGCGCCCAAGCTGCCTTGGGACAACCTGCCTTGTGATTGCGTTGAACCAAGCCGGTGATGCAGGCGGAGCGCGGACAAAAGAACATCCAGACTTCCATTACTGGCAGGCAACACAAAGTGGGGTCATAAAGATTGAGGCTCCCGTGATGGGCGATTAGGCGAAAAACGTGA
The DNA here is from genome assembly GCA_903915615.1 of uncultured Armatimonadota bacterium. Classification (GTDB taxonomy): domain Bacteria; phylum Armatimonadota; class Armatimonadia; order Armatimonadales; family Armatimonadaceae; genus CAIRTT01. The sequence goes on along the minus strand of CAIWTR010000290.1, from coordinate 7,901 downwards.
CCACTGGCCGCTACGTAGATGTCATTGTTCAGGTAGAGGTTCCAAACCTCCGCCAGCCATTTACGTATGCGGTTCCCGACCGCCTTGATGAGCCTAATCCGCTGCAAAGTGGTGATTGTGTTGTGGTTCCATTTGGTCGTCAGGTGATGCTTGGGTACGTCGTTCAGCGCCGGGATGCGCTGCCGGATGGAGTGGCTGAGAAGGCTGTCCGGGATGTCCTTGAGCGGGTTGTTGGTGATGCCGCAAATGTTCCCGATTCCGTGATGCGAACTGCGCGCTGGGTGGCGCGTGAGTATGTTGCGGACCTTGCGATGTCGATTCGAACCGCAATTCCGCAGCTGCAAAGTGCGCGCATCGAACAGTATTACGCCTGGACGGGGCGTCGGTCCGTTGAATCGCTGGCAGCAAATCAGCAAGATTTCGCAAGCTTCCTTTTCAAGGCGAAAACGCCGCAGACACTAAAAGATGCCTCGGATGCATTGCAAGTGACCGTTGATCGGGCATCGGTCAATGCCCTCATCCGAATCGGTGCGATTGAGCGGAATTACCAAATCCTTCCTCCAAAAGTCACGGCACGTTCGGTGATGTGCGTTACGCTTGCGGTGACCCCGGATGTCGCATTTGCGGAGGCTGACCGACGCCGACGACGGGCGAAGCAGCAAGCGAATGCATTAGAGATGCTTGCAGGGCTACCGGCACATACGCCGGTTTCCATCGTGGATGCCTTGGAAGCCTACGGAATAGCCCGCGCCATCTGGAAACGCCTTGAGACTGACTTACTAGTTGAGATTGCGGCGACGCCAGTGGACAGAATCCCGCTTGTCCTGACGTCGGCGGGGAAACGCCCCGATGTACTTTCACCAGATCAGATTCATGCCCTCTCAGTCATCGGGGATGAAAGTCTCTCGACCACACAAAAGCCAATCCTCCTGCACGGCGTGACGGGGTCTGGCAAAACTGAGGTCTACCTCGCGACCATCGAAAAGACACTCGCCGCAGGTCGAACAGCGCTCGTGCTGGTGCCGGAGATTGCCCTTACGGCTCAGCTGATGGGTGTTTTCCGAGGGCGCTTGGGCAACCGGGTTGCAGTGCTGCACAGTGCCCTCTCGGATGGCGAACGTCGTGATGAGTGGCACCGTATCGGAGCTGGCAAAGCCGATGTCGTTGTTGGCGCACGTAGTGCAATCTTTGCCCCACTCAGCAATATCGGCTGCATTATCGTAGATGAAGAGCACGAAGGTTCCTACAAACAGGAATCTGGGGCGCCACGGTATCAGGCCCGTGATGTTGCTCTGGCTCGGGCACGCTCAACAAATGCAGCCGTGATTCTTGGGTCTGCAACGCCAAATGTGGAGTCCTATTTCAAAGCCACAGCTGGTGATTACACCCTTGCTGAAATGACGGTTCGACCAGCTGGCCGTCCGATGCCGTATGTAGAAATCATCGACCAGCGGATAAAGTCCGGTGCTACCGGGCTACAGATGTTTTCGGCTTCCCTCCTGGATGCCATCAGTGAGTCACTTGGCGCTGGGCATCAGGCAATCGTCTTCCTGAATCGCCGTGGCTTTGCAAAGTATCTCCTCTGCCGGGAGTGCGGTCACGTTCCGATGTGTCCCAACTGCGCCGTGTCGCTGACATTGCACCATGGTGCGGAAACACTGCTTTGTCATCACTGCGCCTATACGCTGCGGACACCCGACATCTGCCCAAGCTGTACAGGTAAGCGGATTCTCTCCTACGGCATCGGGACAGAGCGAATTGAAGCGGAGCTCAAGGGGCTTTTTCCAAACGCGCGGCTGCTTCGGATGGACCGGGACACCGTGGGCAACAAAGATGCTCTTCCGGCGATGATTGAGCAGTTCAGAACCCGCGAAGCGGACATCCTGATTGGCACCCAAATGGTCGCCAAAGGGCTGGACTTCCCAGGCGTGACCTGTGTCGGTGTCGTGGCCGCGGATACATCGTTGCACGTGCCGGATTTCCGCGCATCCGAGCGCACCTTTCAGCTCCTTGCGCAGGTGTCAGGACGTGCGGGCCGCGGGGATGTTCCCGGTAGGGTGATGATTCAGACCTTCAATCCTGATCACGTCGCGATACAGGCCGCAGCGCAGCATGACTACGGTGCGTTTTACGGTGCAGAAATCGAGAACAGACGTGAGCTGAACTACCCTCCGTTTTCCCGACTTTGCAATATCATCGCAAATCACGAGGATGCAAACACAGCGTCAAACGCAGCTGCCGAGATTGCTACACGCCTTCGTTTACATCGCGGGCTGACAGTCCTCGGCCCAGCTCCCTGCCCACTATCCCGCGTACGAAACAAGCATCGATTTCATGTCCTGATCAAAGGGCCACTGGATGACACACTCCGCCAGCTCGTGCGACGGGAACTCGCTGCGATGCCAAGCGATTTACGGTCAATGTTGATGGTCGATATCGACCCGCAGAGTGTTGTGTAAATTGGTCCCGACAACAACTTTTTCTGTGGGTTAGTCTGTGTCGGTATCAAAGATTGATTGGAATGACTCGGGCCAGCGCCGTGGCTTTCCTGTGAGTCCATCGATACAGACCCCTTTGGTGGATCCCGTGGCGATGCGTTTATTGCGATTTTGGCACTCAACGGTGTATGTGAATGTCACGCTCGCACCCGTGGATGATGCACAGACGCATGTGATGGACAGCTCATCGGTGAAGAATGCCGGGCTTAGGTATTTGATGGTTGCATCTGCGATGACGATTTGAATCCCGGCACGCTGGATCTCAGGAAATGGAAGTCCGGCATCCTGAAGCCATGCGCAGCGGGCAACTTCGAAGTACTGCAGGTAAATCGCGTTGTTAACGTGCCCGAAGCTGTCCAGTTCATACGAACGTACAGAAATTTTAGTTGTAGTCATCATCAATAAAAAACACCACTCCAACCGTGTTGCAGTGGTGCATTTCTTTCACAGGGAATGCTTACTTTGAAAAGTGATTCGTATTAAGCTGAATAAACGACTTCCACTTCTCAGGAACTTCATCTTCCATGAAAATGGCATCGACTGGGCACTCAGGTTCGCACAATCCGCAGTCAATACACTCATCAGGATTGATAAAGAGCTGAGTGTCATCATCACCACCCTGGATACAGTCCACGGGGCAGACGGACACGCAAGAGCGGTCTTTGACTCCTATGCAGGGCTCCGCAATCACAAAAGGCATCTGGATCTCCACCTGCAGGGTCGATGATTTACTGAATCATTGTCCAGTTCCGTACCCCTGCCGTGTCAAAATTATAACGATGCAGGAAGTGATTAGCAACCTGAGAATCATTCTCATTTATTTCAAACACATGATGTGCATTCCCTTTTGTAACGGGTAGACTGGTATCTAACTACATTCAAAGTGCATCGTTGCCATGCGTACCGGTGTGCGTTGTCTAACAAGGAAAACTTTTATGTCGTTCGTTGGCAAACCAGCCCCGGATTTTACCGCTCCTGCATTCTTCCCAGGAGACACTGCTGCATCTGATGTCAAGTCACTTTCCCTTACCGACTACCGCGGAAAGTGGGTTGTGTTCTTTTGGTATCCCCTCGACTTCACCTTTATCTGCCCAACGGAGATCCTTGCGTTGTCCGATCGCTTGGATGAGTTTGAAGAGCTCGGTGCAGTGGTTATCGGTGCATCAACCGACTCCGTGTACTCCCACCGTGCATGGGTCCGTACTCCACGTGCAGACAATGGCATCGAAGGCACTGCGTACCCAATCATCGCTGACATGACCCAGCAGATCGCTGCGGATTACGGCGTCCTCATTGATGGTGAAGGCATCGCGCTGCGCGGCTTGTTCATCATCGACCCAGATGGCGTTGTCAAGCACTCCACCATCAATGCGTTGAATGTCGGCCGTAATGTGGATGAGGTCATCCGTACGCTGCAGGCACTGCAGAGCGGTGGACTGTGTGCAGCCAACTGGAAGCCAGGTGCAAAGCACCTTTCCCCTGGTAGCTAATCATGCCACTTCGCCGTGGCGCTGAGCTTCCATCGCTTGCAGGCGCAACCGAATGGATAAACGGTGAAACTACGCGGGAGAGCCTTCTTGGCTCTCCTTGCCTTATTCACTTCTGGTCCCTTTCCTGCTACATCTGCAAGAACAACCTGCCGGCATTGGCAGCGTGGAAGACTAAGTATGGTCCTCTCGGGCTCAAGGTCATCGCGGTGCACATGCCACGCTCTGAAGACGAAACCAACGTCGAGTTAGTAAAAAAGAGCATGCTCGAGCATGGAATCACTGAGAGCTGTGCGATTGACAATATGCATGATGTCAAAGATGCCTTTTTAAACGAGGCGGGTTTTGTTCCTCATTACTATGTGTTCAACGCAGATGGCATCTTGGAGAGTCGTGCAGCGGGTGATGCTGGTGTTGCGTCCATCGATGCGGCGCTGGTCAAGCTGTTTCCAGCCTAACATCGCTTAAACATTTACGGGAGGTATTCGGGCACTTAAGTCCGATACCTCCCGTAGTGCATTTTGAGGAGAATTTTGATCACCTATGGACCACTTTTCTGGAAAAACATCCGATGAACGGCTTCTTGCCACACCAACCGCAGCGGAAGCATCTTTTATACACAGCGATCCGTGGCGTGTGCTTAGAATTCAGAGTGAGTTCGTCCGTGGGTTGGATGCGCTTGCAGACCTTGGTCCGGCGGTGACGCTCTTTGGGAGTGCGCGAACGCGTGTTGGCGATCCGTATTATGCGGCGGCTGTCGACACAGCCCGCCTTCTCGGGAAACAGGGCTATGCCATTGTTACGGGTGGAGGCCCTGGCATCATGCAAGCGGCCAATGAGGGTGCAAAGCTTGCGGCGGTCAAGAGTATTGGACTCAACATTGAGCTTCCGTTTGAACAGCACTTGAATCCGTACTGCGATGTCTCCGTCGACTTTCGTTACTTCTTCGTCCGCAAGGTCATGTTGGTAAAGGTCGCGAGTGCGTTTGTCATCTTCCCCGGTGGTTATGGAACGCTTGATGAGCTGATGGAAGCCTTGACACTTGTTCAGACCGGTAAGATTTCAAACTTCCCGATTATTCTGTATGGCTCGGACTACTGGAGTGGATTGGTCAAGTGGTTAAAGGATACTGTCCTCCCGGATGGAAAAATAAGTGCATCCGACATTGACCTCCTTCGCATCGTGGACACTCCGGAAGATGTTGTCAACATTGTTAAAGCAACAACATCACGGGGTACAGATCACGACCATCAGATTGATATTGAGCTCGCAAGCCTTGCGGATGTTGCAAAAGCTTATGCACCGCCGCCATTTGCAGAGCAATAAAGGCGATCAGATCACAGAAAACAAACAGCCCTGATGCGCAAGCATCAGGGCTGTTTACATTTCCAAGCAGGCTTAGTCGATGAACTGAACACCCTCACCTGCAACGACACGGCCAAGAATGCATGCCTTCTCTCCGCTGTCATTGAGTTCGCTGACAAGACTCTCCGCCTTGGCTGCAGGAACAACGACTACCATCCCGATGCCCATGTTGAATGTCCGCATCATGTCATCCAGAGGAACATTCCCTGCATCCTGAATCAAGTTGAACAGCGCTGGAATGGTCCATGCGCTCCGGCTGATTTCCGCCGCGGTCCCATCCGGGAGCGAGCGAGGAATGTTGTCCACAAACCCGCCGCCGGTGATATGGGCCATCGCACGGATTTCATGCGACACAAGCCTCGGAAGCAGCGCATTCGCATAGCACCGGTGAGGAGCAAGAAGCGCAGCTCCGACCGTCGTGCCCAAGGACTCCACAAACGTGTCTACACCGTAGCCGGCCACTTCAAACAAGACTTTGCGAGCCAGTGAATAGCCGTTGGTATGAAGACCATCCGATGCAAGCCCGACCAGAACATCCCCCACCTCAACCGTAGATCCATCAATGATTGCGGCACGGTCAACGATTCCCACGATGCAGCCAGCGAGGTCATATTCCCCTGCTTGGTACATCCCTGGCATTTCAGCGGTTTCACCGCCGATGAGAACACATCCGCTCGAGCGGCATCCCTCAGCAAGCCCCTTGACGACATCCGCGGCGACAGACGGTTCCAGTTTGCCCGTAGCGAAGTAGTCAAGAAAGACCATTGGGCGTGCGCCTTGCACGAGGATGTCATTGATGCAGTGCCAAACGAGATCACGTCCGATGGTGTCATGCTTGTCCATCATGAATGCGACCTTGAGCTTGGTGCCGACGCCATCCATGCTGCTAACAAGGACCGGATCGTTACCCAGCTGTCCCGCAAGTGAGAACATCCCTCCAAATGAACCTACATCCGCGACAACATTTGCGTTAAATGTCGAACGGATATGCTTCTTCATTTGGCGAACCGCCTCAGTTCCAGCATCGATGTCGACGCCAGAATCAGCATATGTGGTTGTCTTTAGTTCATCGGACATGGGGAATCCCTCCTGCCAAACTGTCAAATAAAAACCCACCGTGCGCAGTGGGTTGAAAGGGTGAACATCGGGGCGAGAGGATTCCAACCTCCGACCTCGGCGACCCGAACGTAGCGCTCTAACAAGCTGAACTACATCCCGGCTATCCCGCCCACTCCACCTGCGTGGAGCGTTACCGCGCGATATTATCACGTGGCAATGATGCAAGCAAAGCCTGTCCCCCACATCATACTGACGATTGACGCAGGTGGAACGACTGTGCGCTTCCGTCTCGAGCGTGATGGTAGCTTGCTCCACGGTGACTGGTCCATTCCAGCATCCCCCGATGGACATCCTCCAGCATTTCTGAATGGTTTACCCCAGCCGGACATCGTCGTCGCCGGGATCACAAAAGTCAGCCGTCCAGGTGTTGTTGATGCTTGGAAACGTGCTTTTGATTTTCATTTTCCTGCTGCGCAACATGTAATCGTCCCTGATTTTGAGCTCGCAGCTGCGGCATCGCTTGACCGTTCGGCTGCGGTGATGCTGTTGGCAGGTACGGGATCGCTCGCGTGCGTGTTTGACGGCAACACCTTGTTGCGCGTTGGTGGGCGTGGTTGGGAGTATGGGGATGAAGGTTCAGGTGCGTTTATCACAACGGAAGCCGTGAGGCGGTGTGTACGGTCTCTGGATGGGATGCTACCGACGACCCCGCTGTTGAATAGAATTACAGATGTGGCTGAAACGACAGATGCTGGAGCATTTGCGACCTGGGCGCGTAGCCAGGCTGATCTTGACGGGCGAGGCTTTTTGCTTCCATTGATTGCAGAAGCTGCGGCGGAAGAGGACAGAGATGCCATCAATCTCCTCCAAGGCGCGGGTGGGTGGCTGGCCCGTTTAGCGCGCACCACGCATCAAAAAGTAGCGTCGAACACAGACATCATCCATGTTCGTGCCGTCGGTGGGCTCTGGGAAACCGGTCCGTTTATCGGGGATGCAGCTGTGGCTGCGCTGCAAAAGTGGTATGCCACCGTCGACTTTCAACGTTTTTCTGGAAGCCATTTGAGTGGTGGACGTCGCTTGGCAGCGAAGTGTGGTCCATCGGCAGCTGTTGTAGAACAGCTCTAATTTCGCATCAGAACGTGAGACCAGTTGATACCATGTCCGACATTTGAGGTGGTGCGCCATCGATTTCAACGAAGTGAGCTTTCCGCCTGGTCCAGCGAATCGCACATGGGCAGATTGTTCCAGCGACGTGAATCCGGTTAGAGCATATTCGTGTAGCTCCGCCGAAGGATGGTTGGGTCTACGAACATAGATCTTCATACGTGCAATTCCACACAGAGAAATCCAAGTGCCCATCGTCAGGCACGCTCGGCTCAACCAACAGATTCGTAACCATCAACTCGCCGTTGGTGGGCAGATTGTTCCATCGACGAGAATCCGGTTAGAATGCATACACCTGTCGCTTCGGGGAAGGTTGGACATTTCTATG
>CAIWTR010000289.1 GCA_903915615.1 uncultured Armatimonadota bacterium | reverse complement strand
TCGGCCCCAACGCCCCTGCTCAATGCTTGATGACGAAGTTACAGCGGCGCTTGCAGCAACCCGCTGGTCCTGAGCCATCACCTCGACTTCTGCCAGCGCAAAAACGTAGTCGTTAGTACGCTTCCAAAGCTTTGTCGCCGTAATACGCGCCGTCTTGATTGGCTTGGCTATCGCAAGTACAAGCGGTTGCGAACCAGGATTTTGAAAATCCTTACCAGTAGCATTCAGCAAAGAGCCTGCTGTTCCATCTGCATAGGTGACATCAATCCGAAACCGCTGCGGAAATCCAAAACCAGGCGTGTCCTGAAAGTCTGTTGGCCTCGCCGGCGTTATGCGCAGTGCAGTGCCGGTTACAGGAGCTGCATAGTCAACCTGTACCCAGTGCGCTTTATCGGGAGCCATCTCGATGTCGGAATGCCAGCCATTGGTCGGGCTTGGACCTGCATTGGCTGTTGCACCGGCTGTCGTTGGTAATGGCCTGGATGCCCGCTCGATACCCGCAAAGACAGCCTGCAACGCATAGTAATCACGCTGTGGAATCGGGTCAAACTTGTGGTCATGGCACCGGGCACATTGCACGCTTAGCCCTGTGAAGGTCTGCATCGTGGATGTCAAAATGTCATCCCGGTCCAGATTACGTGTCTTTGCCTTTTCGACAACGCCTTCCGGGAGCTCAACCTGCCCAACAAAGTCCCAGGGCCCAGCGGCGAGAAAGCCTGTGGCGATCACTGCATTTCTATCTGATGGTGCAATCACATCCCCGGCGAGCTGATGCTGGACAAATGTGTCCACCGGCAAGTCAGCATTGAACGCTGAAATGACCCAGTGCTTGTAGAGATAGGCATCATCTCGGCGCTTATCTTTGTCAAATCCATGGGTTTCACCAAAGTGGACGACATCGAGCCAATACCGAGCCTGCTGTTCCCCGTACCCCTTAGATGCCAACAGGCGATCAGCCATCTTGCGATAAGCATTGCCGGAGAGATCAACCTGGTACGTAGCGATGGTGGCCGGAGATGGAGGCAATCCCGTCAGATCAAAATGGATCCGCCGCAGCAACGTAAACTTATCGGCAGGTCGGGACGCAGTCAGGCCGCGCGTGGATCGTGCACGTCTAATGATGCCATCTATGGAATCCCCTTTACGTACCTTGAGCGCTTGCAAAGACCAAAGCGCGTCGTTACCAGTGCGCCCGGCATCGGGTACTTTTGCCCCGCCATCAAGCCATTTTTGGATGCTGTTTACATCCGCCTTCGATAAACGCTCACCTGTTGGAGGCATCCGAAGTTCTTCCGAGACTGTCGTAATCCGGTTGATAAGCGATCTTGCGCCGGCATCGTTGGATGAGCGAATTGCCTTCGATGCAATGTACTTTCGAATGCCAGCGGATGTTGCGAAATCGATTCCGGCAGCAGCGTTTGTTTTCTGATGGCAGGTAGCGCACCGCGTTACCAGCAGTGGCCGCACGCGCTCTTCAAAGTGGTTGCTACTTTGCGCGAACGCTGGTTTCACTTGAAAGCAAATCGCAGAAACCATGAACGCAGCAAAGGACACAGGCAGTGTGGCGAGTCGTTTCATGGTTTCGAGTTTCATTGCTTAGGTCGTTTTGCTATAGGTTTCCGCAGTCGATGCCAGCAGCTGATCAAAATCGCTATTACACACATAGCCAGCGCCGGTGAGACGAGAGACATCTGCGATTGAGTGACGAATGTCCCCAAGCCGTTCAGGTTGAAAGTCAATTTTTGAGCGCGATGCTGTCGTTGAAATAATCTGCTCAGCCAGCTCACGAATACTCAGGCTCTTCCCGCATGCTACGTTGTAGACGCCCGTCATGTCAGCGGTTGTCGCAGCATGCCAATTTGCACCGGCGATGTCCGATACATGCACAAAGTCCCGGGTCTGACCGCCATCGCCAAAGATGGTGATATCTTCTCCGCGCAGTGCACGGCTGAGAAAAATCGGAACGGCAGCGGCGTATGCACTCTTGGGATTTTGCCGGGGGCCAAATACATTAAAGTAGCGAAGGCAGGCAGTCTCCAACCGCCCCATCGCCGTGTACATCGCGCAGTAGTACTCTCCATCAAGCTTCGTGACAGCATAGGGACTTTTCGGGCAAGGAGGCAATGACTCTATCTTTGGGAGCGTAGGGTCATCCCCGTAAATGGCCGCAGTGGATGACAGAACCAGCTTCTTAACGCCTGCCTGCGCTGCGGCTTCAAGAACATTCAATGTCCCGACTGTGTTGACAGCCACGCACTCTGCAGGCTTAAGCATTGACTCAGGTACGGAAATCATCGCGGCAAGGTGAAAGACATAGTCAACACCCGACATCACGCCTTTCAGAACATCATTGTCTTCAATCGAACCCTCAACCAGCTCATGCGGAATTCCGTTCAGATTCTCGCGGAATCCGGACCGAAAATTGTCCAGGATCCGGACATCTGCATGTTTGGATGCAAGTGCCGCGATATGTGACCCGATAAAACCGGATCCC
>CAIWTR010000288.1 GCA_903915615.1 uncultured Armatimonadota bacterium | reverse complement strand
CCGCCGGGCCAGGGGCGCCACGTTTGGCCCACTCAGCTAGCAGGGTCAGCTCCTTTGGCGACAGCTTTCCACCACTTGGCGGCATCGCCGCCGCACCAGGCTCGTGGTTTACCGCCATCAACAGCTTGCCCGTGCTGATCGCACCTTTCCAGCCGTTTGCATTGTCGAGGCGCAGGCCCGCGGATGCCTTTGGACCGCTGTGGCAGGCATTGCATTTTGCGGCAAAGAGCGGGCGGATGTTTTGCTCGTAGAAAGCGGTTCCAGCCCTATCCGTTGCCGCTACAGCTGTCGGTTTAGGCGGAGCAGGTTTTGTTTGTGGGGCAGCCAGGGCCACACCGATGGTAGCTGACAGCACTGTCAGGCCGAGCATGAGTCGCATGCTCTATGCTACCGGAATTCCGCTCACCCGGATGCCTGTTGACCTGATGGCAGGGGCTACCTCGCAATCTCTATCGCTAGCCATGTTTCTCAACAAGCTCTTTCATGTCTTTGTCCAGAAAGAAAGTCCCTAGTGGGATGATGCTCGCAAACCCGACTTTGATTCCCCAGAAGAGGCCCTTCTTGTAGGCAATCATCGCGTGGAGTGTCATAAAGGCAAATGCGACAAAGAGCGCGCCGTGGATGCCTCCAACAATCGTAACGCCTAGCTTGATACCAAGAATGTACTTCAGCGGCATCGCGATCAGGAGGAGCAGCAGGTAGCTAATGCCTTCGACAAACGCGATCGCACGCAGGCGCTTTGGGGCTGAGCCGAATTGGAGAATCTGTGTGATATCCATGATGATTCCTATGCTAACAGGTTGTTACGGGAGTGTGCAGCGGATGCTGGAAATGGCATCGAGTGCGGCTGCGAGGCGGTTTTTGTTTTCTTGCGAATTCAACCACGTGGATGCACCGCTGGAGTGTGGCAACGGTACAACCGGGATGCCTTGATAGTCGAAGACATTCCCAATGCGTTCCGTCAACGGACCAGCGCCAAGAAAGCGATTAATGGACATTGCGCCGAACGGGATGATCAATCGAACATCGAGCAGCGCAAGCTCACGGTCCATCCAAGTAGAGCAAAGCTTTTGCTCAGCGCGGCTTGGCGCGCGGTCGGTGGACATCCCTTGTTTACGCCCCGGAAAACAGCGCGTCATCGCGGTGGCATAAATCGTCGTGCCGAGGGCATCCGGAGCGAAGCCCGCGCTCACTAGCCAGCCTTTTAGCTTTTCCCCAGCTGGCCCAACGTAAAAGCCGTGCGTTTCGTGGTCGGTTCGGCTGGGTGCCTGGCCAACGAGGTAGACCTTTGCTTTAGGCGATATCAATGTTAAAGGACGAGCGGCCGGGATAAACCCGGCCGCCTCGCACTTGGTGCAGGACCGGAACGCCGTTTCAAAGGCGCTCCAGTCAGTGTTCACAGCTGGCATTACTCTTTGGATGCGACCAGCTCATTCCAGCGGCGTCGGTATGCAATCACACCACCAATGCTGTAGAGAACAGAGCCCAGCCAGACCAGCCAGATCATTGGCTTCGTGGACAGCTCGATGACTGCCATTTCGCCTGGATCAGGTGCATTCCAGGTCTCAAACCGTAGCGCCTGGAAGGTTGCCAGCTGCTGATAGGTTTCTGCCTGTTGCTTGAGGAAGACGCTAGGAATCAATGCCTGCTGGAATTCTGGCGTACCAGGCTTTCCGGCTTTCTTAGCATCTTCAACCGCGCTCAACCACGCTCCCTGCATCTCCTCAACCTGATCAGGTGTTGGAGGTGGAACAAACCGGAGGATGACATTTTCGCGTGGTCCAGGGATTGTCACGACATCGGAGTACGTACCGCTCTTCTTGCCCTGACGAATCATCGGCGTTGCGAGGATTTCCTGACCCTGATACTTCACGCTGACGATGGCCTTGAGCTGAATCTCTGGAAGAGCATTGAATGCCTTCTCATCCTTCGATCGGAATGCCGCCGCAGCCTTGTCATCGAATGACACATTCATCAGGCTAAATGTGTAGTCACCAATCGTTTTGGGTTCACCAACCTTGAGTGAGAACTGATTGTTCGGCGTGTCTGCACGGTCTGGGTCATCCATGATCTCATTGGTGTCACCACCAAGTGCGATGTAGGTGTCACCCAGGATGTGGCGGTTGATGGCCGGTGGGTTTGCAAAGAGGGTGTCTTTACCTTCCCATGGTGCAAAGTAGTAGCTTGGCTCGGCAATCCACGATGACTTGCCTTCCTCCACCTTGATCTTCATGGTGTTGGTTTTGTCAAACGGTTGCTTGGAATGTCCGAGGTATGTCAGCTTGTAGCCATCCACGAACTGAGCGCTGTCCTTCATCAGGACAATCTTTTCTTTTTTGTACTGGAAGGCGACAAGGATGGAGATGCCCGCGAGGACCATCGCCGCACCGGTGTGCGCTGTAAATCCACCGACCGTCAGCTGTGCGGTCTTTGTTCTCATACGGGGGAGGATGAGAACGACATTTGCACAGATGG
>CAIWTR010000287.1 GCA_903915615.1 uncultured Armatimonadota bacterium | reverse complement strand
TGCTTTGCCTCAACACGGTAGGCTTGAATGATGGCATCCGGGTAAACAGCACGTACATTCTTCTCCGTCAGTGCATCGCCGGGCGCGATGTGCGTCCAGTTCGGAACCATTATCGCAATACGATCATCCGGTAGCTTTTGGAACTGGAAGGCGAGATCACCAATCGGCTCACCGAGCTCAACGTAGCCGCTTGTGCCCGTACTGGCAGTAGCCTGCAGGAGCAGCCACTTGCTCAGCTGGTCATCTGGAATCTCAAGGTAAATCGTCTCACGACCAGAAAGGGCATCCTTCTTCCGGTATATCGTCATGAGTCCTGGAAGCTTTTCGTAATCCTTTACCAGCTCATCGATTTTTTTCGCTTCCGGCTTTGGCGGACTCGCAGGAACGGGGAGGGTTGGATTTGTGGATGGTTTGCTTGTGTCCGGCGACGCCCCACCATTTTGTATTGCGAGAATTCCACCGGAAATACGTGTCTCCACGACGCGGCCGCTGACGAGCTCGGTGTCATCTCCAAGTGGAAGATTCCGGATATTCCATTCCGCGGCAACCTTGTCTCCACTGCTACGCTCTATCCACATAATGCCTTCGGATTGCAGTGGCGTAGGCCCGGATGTCTCCAAAAAGCGAACCCCTAGCCGGATACACGGCACACCTTGCTTTGGCTCGATGGCCATGACCATCATGTCTACCTTGGCATCACGCATCCCCGGGATGGCATCAGCCTTCAGCGTCTTACTCCACTGTGTGCCAACCTTTGTCGGAACATTGGCAAACAGAGGCTGCGTAGCGCTGAACAGGCGTACAGAGCGCTTTAGGGAATCCTGATCGGTATCCGATGACTGATAGGAAACGAGACTATTGTCAGTATCGAATGTGATCGTATCGACATCCTTGCTTGGGGCATCATCAGGGATAGACTGCCCACCGACTTTTGCCTGGCTTGACTCGACGGTATTCTCGACAGTGACTTTGCCATCTTTGTCCACTTTGGTGATGCGCGTCTTGTCAATTTGATCAAACTCAAGCGTGATCGTGCGGCCCTGCACCATCGCAACCATTTGGCCATTGCTCTGCAACCGCTTCTCTGCACCGACGGTTGCCTTTAATACCAAGGGTGCGGCATCACTCGTTGGCGGAGCTTGCGGCATCGGCATCGCAGGCGGTGCCGCAACCTGCTGGCTGTGAGAGGTCTGTCCACCGATGAGGGGGATAACAACGGCGGCGATGCCGAGCGAGCGGAGGACCTTGGTGGATGTTAGCGTTGGGCAACCAGCCATGTGTGGACAATTCCTTTGTCTATTAAAAGCGTGTTAGCACATTACCTTAATCACGGGATGATAATCATGAGGATGTGCCGAAGCATCCCAAAATCACACTCTGACATCCAGATGCATCCGAAACAGTTTAGAGAAAATCCATTTGGATGTAAGTCTTGTCAGAAAAACAAAAGCGTGCAGACTCTTGATGTAGTCTGCACGCCTTGCTGTAAGCCGTTTCGTTTGAATCAGCGGTTAGTTGATACGAATGATGTACTCGAACTTTTGCTTTGTCGAGACTTCTTTGCCATCCCGGTAACCTGGTACCCACTTCCAGCGACGCAATGTCGACAAGATAGCCTTGTCAACTTCACTGTCACCAGAGCCGCCAATGAGTGTTGTTGTGCTCTCACCGGATGCGGCAACTTCGACTTCTACAAGGACACGCGCCTTGAATTGTCTTCGCTTGAGATCGGTCGACAGCTCGACATCCGGTTTTATTGTCGCCCTGGCATCCTCATTACGCGTCGCGGCTGAGCCACCCGCACCTTGTGACTTAGCGATGTTACTCGTGTTGACTGCGATTGGTTTGCGGTCACTTTCGCTTGTCATCTTGTCTGGGTTGGCTGAGATCTTTGCATCGGATGTAGATGCGGTTGCGCGGACATTGCCACCACCGCTCCCACCACCAACACGCGCAGAGCCGCTTCCCGCACCAACTGGTCCAGAACCACCACCGGATGCACGTGTGCTGGCCGTCGCAAGCGATCCGATGTTGTCGCTTCCACCTATCGGGCCTGTACCGCCATCACCATCCGCTGCAGCACCGGGCCTATTTGACCCAACGGCGGTCGCGATGGCGCTATCTCCGAGCCGCGGAGACCGGGACGCGCCAGAGGATGCAGCACCGGCAACGGCAGTGTCCACCGTATCTGAGACAGCAAGCTTGCGGCCACCCGATCCAGCAGATGCGGTACCTGTTCCAGAACCGGAGACAACCGTTTTGCTGATGGCGACGGATTTTGCGATGGTCCCCTTGGCACCCTGAATGGTGGCAAGTCCGGAGTTTGCCGTTCCGGTTTCTTCCATCGCTGCCGTAAGGGTTGTCGGTCGATCCGTGATGATAGCCGTCGATCCTAGTGCAGGTCCTTTACGGCCAATAAACGCAGGTGTGGAAATCGCATCCACCCGCACAGATTCACCACTGATACCAACACCCGTAGATCTACGACTAGCGGCCGTACCAACGGTTCCCATCGAGACACCGGCACCAGACCGGCTCGCGGTTGGGGATGCGCTCATCGGGGCTGTAGGGGCAGCTGTTGGCAATGCAGAAAAATCACGCTCTGTTGCTGCGCTGACACTCGGTCGATTGTCCGATGCAGCCAGCTGTCCGGATGTACGTGGTGTGTTGCGGCGGAAGTTAGGTCCGGCAACACCAGGTCCCTCAGGAGTGGCTCCAGCGGCAATAGCACGGTTGGTGTTTACACGCGCTGTTGTATCGCTGTTAGTCGTTACATTTGTCTCACGCGGGGTACTGACCGCAGGATTGGGTGCCGTGACATTAGGATTTGCAGGCGCTTCGTTTGCCTTCTCAGCAACCGCGTTTGGGCGTGGCCTCGGCTTTTCAACAGGTTTGGACAACGGTAGTGGCTTGGGCTTGTTGACAACAACCGTCCGCTCCAGAGGCTTTGGCTTAAGCTTTGCCCAAAGGACCGGTTTGCGACGGATAAGGGGAATGTTCTTTGGTCGCTCAACAACAGGCTTTAGCTTCATGATGCGGGGAAGGTCATCAAAGGCCTTCTCCAAAAACTCAACCTGGAGAGGCGGAGGCCCATCAGATTTATGCAAAATGGATGCAAAGAAAGCAATCGAAAACACAGCAACATTCGCAACAATCGCAACAATAATCGCCGACTTCAGGCGTGATGCGACATCATCCTCTGGGAGACGGATAAGATGATCGATTGCGCCAGCGGCGCGGATTTCCCGTGTATTGAAAATGCCCATGACTTACCTATCTCCGTTCAAAATCCGAGCTTTGGATCCGTCGCAATCGAGAACTTACGGAAGCGAACCTGCCGTGCCTCATCTACAACTTTCCGAATAATGGAATAGGGTGCTTTGCTGTCAGCGTTTATAACGACGATGGCATCCTCTGGGCGGACCGTAATCGCCCCAGATGCCGAGTCGGATGTCAGCGCGGAAAGGAGCTCGGACGCAAGAGACCCCCCCTTGCCGATTACCTTGCCCTGATTGACAGAGACTTTCTGTTCCTTGGTGATCGTGATCGTAACCTTGGCCCGTGCCTGTGAATCCTGATTGACGCTATCCGGAAGGTCAACACGACTTCCCTTCATGTCAATCACATTAAGCGAAGCCAGGATAAAGAAGACAAGAAGAAAAAACATCGTGTCAATCATCGGAATGATTTCGATTTTTGTCTTCTTGATTTCCCGTCGTCGACGAAACGCCATTTAATTACCTAATCCCTGTCAACGAACAGCAAACTTGCCAATCTTCACTGTGCGCGAGTCATCGATGGCACTGATCACATGTTCGTGAAACGTCGTTTCATCCGGCGCAACAATCACCGTCATCGCGGCTAAGTCCTGCACCGATGGCTGGCGTCCAAACTGTTTGACTATTTCAGCGAGCAGCACCTTCGAAATCGATTCACCGGCAGGAATCTTTTTGCCATTGTTGACATACTTGTTGCCGTTAGCATCGATATTGACTTCCAGCTTGACATCCCGCGGATCCCGAACAGGAGCCTTGCGCATCGCAGACGGAGGCAGCTCAATGTTGATTCCTCTGAGGTCGATGATATTCAGCGATGCAAGAATAAAGAACACCAGGAGAAAGAACATCGTGTCGATCATCGGGATGATTTCGATTTTTGTGTGTTTAATCTCCCGGGATGCTCGGAAACGCATGGGTTGTTAACCTCTGTCCAATTCAGCGGGCAAAAGTGCCGCGGGCCTCAAGAACATTGATCAGCTTGTTTGCAGCCTGCTCTGTCTCAGCAATAATCCGGCTACGACGTGAGACAAAGTAGTTGTATGCAATGAAGCACACGAGGGCAATCAAAATACCACCAGCCGTCGCGTACAAAGCGGTACCGACACTTGGAAGAATCGCTTGCTTGGACTTGTCGTCGTTCGCAACCGCATACTTCAAGAAGACCTGAATCATGCCGACGATCGTGCCGAAGAGGCCCCAGAGTGGTGAGAGTGTCGTGATGGTGTCGAGAATCGCGAGGTTTTTCTCAAGCTGCATAAAGTAGTCTTCAGCGGCTTCCTGAACCAAACGCTCAACTTCACCAACACTACGGCGCGCATTTGCCAACACAACACGGGCGACGGCTGCAACAGGGCCATCCGCATCGTTTACCGCACGGGTCGCCTCATTGTCCCGACCAGCCTTGAGGAGATCCAAGACATCCGCCAGAAGATTCGTGGATATCTCACCGTACTTCTTATAAGCACCAAGGCGTTCAAAGACCACGGTTACTGTCGCTACGGACATCGCAATTAACACGATCGCGATAAACCACTCTTCGACTAGAAATTTAACCAGCGGATTGTTCATATAAAACCCTTCCCAATGGAAGAACCCTGCTCGGACAAATCAACGTTCCGGGCAGGATTCCAAAAACCTTAATACTTGGCGGACAGTGTCAGCAGTGCACGGCGACCTTGCTGGAACCGGGTTCCGGCAAAAGAGCTTCCGTAACTCACCAATGAGTTTGCGTTGAACAGGTTCTCAACAGATGCATCGATGGACACCACACCAAACAGCTTGTGCCCAAATTGCAGGCGGGCATTCGCTTCGTTCAACGATGCACGATTCCCACCCTGGAACTGAGATGCTGTCAATCCGCTGCCGTAAGCATACGAAAGTCCAAGGCGGGTACCGCCTCCAAGTCCCTGTGAAAACCCAGCGACAACGGATGTGCGTTGATCGAACTCAGGCGAAAAAGAGCCTGTAGTTGCGTTATCAATGCTAACCTTCTGGTTTGACACGGTTACGAACCCAGTTGTTCCGGAAAGTGCAGAGACATTTCCAGGATTGACTTCATTGCGTGGATTCAATGTGTAGGTCAGCTCAACACCATCCGCACGGACCTTACCAAGCGATGTCGTTGTAAACCCGACTGCCTGTGATCCAGGAACAATCTGGCGATAACCAACGGCATCATTGTTGACCTTCATATAAGAGCCAAGCTTGAGGGTCTGGGAACCAAACTGCCGTTCGATACTAAAGTCAAACTGATCCGTTGTCTGAGGCTTGGTTGGATACGCCAATGGATCAAGACTGGTCTGGCCAATCCCCATGGCTCCCTGACCAAGCGCCGGAGTAAAGAGTTGGTTGTAGGAGAACCGTAATGCTCCGGGCTGGGAAAGTCCGTAGCCGAAAAGCCTTAGGCCAAGTAGCTTGAAAGTACCATCCTTTGGCAGGATGTAGAGCGCATTAAACCGAGGCGAAACCTTTGCACTTGTCCGCGCTCCGCGCTGAATCGGATTGCCAAAGCTATCTGGGCTATTCGGGTCAAAGTTTGGCGTTTCACGGGCAAAGAAGTTGGTCTGGTCAAAGGACTCTCCACGCAAACCAGCATTCCAACGCAGCGACCCAGTGGTTTTGCCAACCTGATAATAAGCAGCAGCATAATCGGATTTGCGGTTCGCGTAAATAACCGGAACACGTCCGTTCGAATCTGGTCCAAAGCGATTCGCAAGCTGCCCACCCATGCTTCCGAGAGCCGTGATCGCCGCTGCACTCTGTGGATTCAGGTACATCGATTCACCACCGCCCATCGACTGCAACGCGATGCCATAGCGGGTTGTGCGGCTACCAACTGGGCCAACAAAGTCTGCTTGAACGCCCGTTGAGCGATAGTTTTGATAGACGCTTGGAAGGAACTCTACGGATGACTCAGCAGGCAAGCTACCCTGAAGGACAGGCACATTGCTGTTTGTCGTGCTTTGGGTCTGCTTCGACACACCTACCGTAAATGTAGCAGAGCCACCGCCTCGTTGCTGCTTTCGAATCTGGGTGATGAACAGCTCCGAGTTGTCACGCTGCGTAACGTCAAGACCAAGGTCCGACTGACTTGCACCACCAGCTAATGTGTCCAAAACTCCGCCGTATCCAAAGCCAGTGCCATTGTATTTTGCGCCAAGACCGGTTCGGTTTCCGATTCCAGTGCTTGCAGAACCAAGGGAGAATGTCGATGAGACTTCTGTGCT
>CAIWTR010000286.1 GCA_903915615.1 uncultured Armatimonadota bacterium | reverse complement strand
TGCCGGACTTTTGTCCGCGCGCGGCCTTGCGGGGACGGGGCTTGCCAGAACGCTTGAGCAGCTGGTTGCAGCGCCGCTCACTGAAACCGATTTGTGGCATCGGGCAGTTGGACAGGAAGCGGCGGCGCGGGCTGGCCTTGTCGATGATGGCTGTGAGCTGACATCCGGGATGGTCACATCGCACACGGCATACTGTCATGTCGCCGGGCAGGAAGCGGTTTTCCCGATTGCATTGGTGAGCGGTGAACAGCTCGATGTCGCATTTGCGGACATTTATGTGCAGACATTTGGTTCACCGCCGCCGGCGGACAGGGCGCTTGTTTGTGACACGCTGGTGACGACGGTGCGCGAGGTGGGCGGCATTGCAATCGTGGATGGTGACAGTTTGCAGCCGTGCCCCGATGGAACCGAGGGGCCGATCAGTCTCACGCTGGCCCACAGTGCCTTCTTCGTGCCCGCGGGGTGGAAGGTTTCCTATGCGGAATCGGGTGCGATTGTGCTGCATCGGTGTGCGAAACAGTCCACGGAAGCCACCACGGATGCCGCAGTAGAGGCTGCGCTCTGGAGTCGCCGGTTTGCAGCGATTGCGGATGCGATGGGCGATACCCTCCAGCGGACGGCGCTCAGTGTAAATGTGCGCGACCGGTTGGACTATTCGTGCGCGGTCTTGGATGCGAATGGCAGCCTGGTCGCAACAGCCGCGCATATCCCGGTTCACCTCGGGGCACTCGGAGCGTGTGCGCGTGCGCTGGTAAAAGCCGATGCCTTTGCGAAATCCAATGAAGTCGTCGTCAACCACCCTGCATTTGGGGGCTCTCACCTGCCGGATGTCACATTGGTGACCCGTGTCCTAACCAATGCGGGAGCGCTTTGCGGGTATGTTGCAAGCCGTGCGCATCATGCCGAGCTCGGGGGAAGCCGTCCAGGATCGATGCCTCCGCAGGCGACGACATTGGTGGAGGAAGGCGTTGTTATCCCACCGATGCCGTATGACCCCGATGCTATCCGGATGCTGCTGAGCACAGGGCCATTTCCAAGCCGCGCTGTGAGCGACAATCTGGCGGACCTTGCGGCGCAGCGTGCAGCAAACCGTGAGGGAGCTGTACAGCTTGCAGCACTCGTTGAGCGTTACGGTATTGCGCAGGTGGATGCTCAGCAACAGCAGCTGGCCACTCGAGCCTGCGTTGCTGCCCGCCGTGCGCTCGCACGTATCCGCCCGGTGGGCGGGAAGCTGCACGGTATTTCGGTGCTTGAGCACGCTAGTGGCCCTCAGTCCTACGTCCTCGTCACCCTTCGCTGGCCAGAAAACCCGGATGATCCCGCTGCAACGGTTGAGATTGACTTTACGGGGACCAGCGGGCAGGTAAATGGCAACCTCAATGCGCCGCTTGCGGTGACGCAGGCCGCGGTGCTCTATGTGCTCCGGCTGCTGGTAGCGGATGATATTCCTCTTTCGGATGGAATTCTAGATGCCATCAAACTGGTTGTTCCTACCGGAACATTCATTAATCCTGTCTTTAGCGCGGATCCGGCGGCGTGTCCGGCGGTGGTCGGCGGAAACACCGAGGTGAGCCAGCGGATTGTGGATGCACTCCTTGATGCGATCGGGATTTGCGCATCCAGTCAGGCGACGATGAACAATATCCTCTTCGGCAATGCGCGATTCAGTGTTTACGAGACGCTTGCCGGTGGGAG
>CAIWTR010000285.1 GCA_903915615.1 uncultured Armatimonadota bacterium | reverse complement strand
GGTGACACTGAATGTTGGCATCACCGTCATCGAACGGAACAACCCCGCACGCATTCTTGCAGCGCGCCTTCAGAAGGCATCCAACAATGACTATCTCTTTCTTGGCAACTCGCTCATCGCAGCGGGCATCGACACGGATGTCTGCACAAAGCAGCGGATGAAATGCATGAATGCTGGTATCGGCTCCACGCAGTCATCGGAGCACGCAGCCATTGCGCAGGAAGCGATCGCAGCCGGTGTTCGTGGCAAGCTGATCTACGGATTTATGGACCTGACACTTTCCGAATCGCCTGAGGTTGGCTGGCAGGGTAATCGGGCGATTGCCATTCATCTAAAGCATGTCAATATCCCTGAATCCTATGGTCTAAAGGGCCTTTCCAGATACGAGTTCATCCTGCGCCAAAATATCCCTCTACTGACCTATCAGGACTCTCTGTGGGCGAAAGTCGAGCGCGTCAGACGAGTCCTGTCTGACAAGTCCCTCATGCGTCAGTCAGCAACGAACACAGTTGGTCGGGCCGATGACTTTTCCGCCCTCGAGGATGGCTCAGCTGAGCGGTTTGCTGCACGGGTCCGTAAAGCAATGGCAAAGACATCGTTGCTGTGCCCAGAAGTTATACGTTTGCTGAATACTGCAACTAAGGATGGCCGTGAGGTGGTGTTTGTCGTCATGCCGATGCCAGCCAAGCACAGGAATGCGTACTACCGGACATCAGATTGGCAAGCCTATCTTGACAGGCTGGCGACCGAGCTGGATGCCCTGGGTGCGCGGCTGGTCAACATGGATGAAATGGCGCTGGACAGTGACTTTGCAGATGCGGTGCACTTGAGCCCGACAGGAGCAACGGCCTTTACAGAGTTTCTGCTTCCTGAGCTAGTGCGCGCCAGAGTACCCCGCAATGGCAATCCCGTTGGTAAAAGCCACACGCAAGATTGACTGGGACTGGTCAGGACTCTCCAAGCTATACGAACAAAAAGGGCACCGGCCTTGCGGCTGTGCCCTCTCTGATTTTCGCTAGAGGATGTTAGTCTGCCAGCTGCTCCTCTGTCGCATGAATCGCCCAGCTCCCACCAGTCAGGAAGCCACCATCGACGGCCAGCATCTGCCCCGTCACATAGTCACTCGCATGGCTACAAAGGAAAATCGTCGCGCCTACGAGGTCTGCCGGGAGACCACGCCGCCCCGCCGGGATACGGTCAAAGATCCACTTTTTGCGCACCGTGTCACCAAACAGCCCAGCGGTGGTGAGCGGCGTGTCAATAAACCCGGGTGCGATGCCATTCACCTGGATGTTGTGCTTTGCGAGCTCAGTCGCCATGCTCTGCGTCAGCTGGCCAACCGCTCCCTTTGTCATCCCGTAAACCGACAGCATCCCGAGACCGCGGAACGTTGTCATGCTGCCGATATGCAGAATCTTCCCACCACCGGCTTCACGCATATAAGGAATCGCCGCTTGGCTAATCCAGTAGAGCGAGTCAAGGTTGACGGACCGGATGAGCTCGTAGTCCTCTTCGGTGACATCCTCAATTTCCTTGCGGCGGTTTGTGCCAGCGCAGTTGATGACAATATCAAGCCCGCCGAGGAGCTCTGCAGCCTGCCGGACGAGGTCCTGCGCATTTGAGCGTGAGCCATCGAGCGCAAGACACACACCGTGCGCCTCTCCGCCGGCAGCACCGAGCAGCTGCAATGTCTCATCAATCTTCGCCTGATTCGACCCG
>CAIWTR010000284.1 GCA_903915615.1 uncultured Armatimonadota bacterium | reverse complement strand
GAGTGCCTTACGGGGTATCTCATCGGTTCCATGTAGGCGCGCATCCCCTACAAAGTATCGGTTGTTGACCGATCTGACCTGCTTCGGATTTACCGTTACAGACACGAGCCGGATTGCGACATCGACACCACCGCGAGTCAAGGTCATGGTGGGTAACTTTATTTTTGATTGCATCACATTTTCTCCTTTGGAGATAATCGAATCCCCCGACAACATGCAGTCAACCAGTAATCTGCCGGGGGATGGGCCTACTTCACGATGAGGTCGAGGTCCTCCTTTCGCACCAGCTTAGAGAGCAAGCGGTACATCTTCTCCAGCTCACTTCGCGTTCCCATGACACCGATACAACCTTGGGTACCTGGATTATTGCCATCCGGGTGGATACGGATCAGGGAACGGTTAGTCGGAAATTTTGGATCGAGGTTGAAGCTGAAGCCAAAGCCCTGCCGGACCATTGGAGGCTCGGTACGCCGCCGGGGAAATGTCACATCGTAGGTGCCACGAGGAAGCCGTGTTGGTTTTCCGGGTGGAACACGAGTATCGTCTGAACGGTAGCCACCCGTGTTGACGGGCCAAGTAGCGCGAATTCCACCCTTGTCATCCAGTAGCTGAAGCTTTCCCTGCGTTATCCCACCGTGCCGTGTTGGAATTCCCGGGCCGATCGGTGTGAACACAAGCTTCTCGAGGCCGAACGGATCCGAACTCGAAAATGCATCGTTGTCAGCATACGCATACCCAGACAGGTCACTCTCAACAGGATCCGGCGAGAGAAACATCCCCGTTCCTAGAAACACCCAGCGTGCACCAAAGCGCACAAATGGCAATCCCATTGGGCCCGGACGTCCTCCAAATGCCGCGTGCTGTGCAGGCAAGGCCGATGTAACATCCTGAGCAGCATTGACATCGTCGATGGTGACCAGATTTCCCATTGGGTCTGGAACCTGAAAGTGGTAAATGCCTGCTCCATCGATGCTGAACTGCAGCTGGTCATCTGTGAACCAGTTTGGATTCAATGGGCCGGCTACCGGCGTATGGGATGCAGCATCCAAGACTGCACTCTGAACACCATTCACACCTGTCCACTGGCCAGTGCCGCTGTATTGCAGATTTACATTTCGGAGTGCGCCTCCGGTTTCAGCAATACCAATAAGCTGACCGGATGCATCCCATCTCAAGCGATAGCCACTTCCACCCGCCTGCGAATCCAGCTGCGTAACATTCCCGGCCTGGTCATACGCCAGCTGCCACTCGCCAACCCGCTGAGGCCGACCTTGCGCATCCGTCACCGTCGGAACCGAGTTACCAGCATCCCCAAGCGATGACAGCTGACCAACCCGGTCGAACATCATCGATGTAGTCGCGTTGGTTGCTCCCAAGTTCTTGGTGATACGGTTGATGTTTCCCATCAGGTCACGCCCGACAGTGATGTTCGCTGATGGACTTTGCATACCAGACAAGCGTCCGTTGACATCGTAGGAGTAATCCCGGCTCCACATTTCACTTCCGATCGCTGAGCGCACCGACAGCTTTGTGACATCCCCTGAAAGCGGATCGCGTTGCCAATGAGCGCTCCTGCCATCCGGGAACTGTACGCTGGTCAAACCGCCATCCTGGTCGCGGATCGCGTTTGCAGAGCTCCCATTGGGTATGTAAAACCGTGCAATCTCCCCACGGGCGTTTGGCACATAGCGAACTGTTTTGCCTCCGAAATTGGTTGCCGTAAGGCGCCCATCCGCATCGTAGGTGTGTGTCACAACTCCACCCGGACTGCTCACCTGATACGGAAGGCCATTGGCTGTGTAGAACCACTTGGTCGTACCCGTACCGTCCACAAGCTGTACTGGCCGATCATCGGCATCGTATGTAAACCGTCCCCACGATGAAAGATCTGAGCTTGTGATAGCCGTCTGACGAGAACAAAGGTCATAGGTTGCTGTCATACGCTTGCCATTGGCATCCAGAATGGACACCAGCTCATCCGTTGGGGACCATTGATAGGCAGTGACTCCAGAGAGTGGAGACACCTTTGCAACCAACCGGCCAACAGAATCGTAGTTGAAGGTGGACATTCGACCCGATGCATCCACCCGGCTGACGAGGTTTCCCCCAATGTCATACGCATACGACGTCATGTTTCCTGCGGCATCCACAAACGATGTCAGATTGCCATCCGGGTCGTAGGCATAGCTCTGCGATGTTCCATCCGGTGATGTGACCTGCTTGCGCCGACCATTGGCATCGTAGGAAACCAGCCAGCGGCGCGCTCCGGGCATCTCGATGACAGTGACATTGCCAGCGATATCGTAGCTCAGGCGAGTCACGCGTCCGGATGCATCCCTTACCTCGACTGGCCGTCCAAGTACGTCGTAGCCCGCTGTAGTTATGCCTCCAAGTGGGTCTGTCAAACGAATGGCATTTCCCTGGATGTCATAGGCAACCGAATTAGCACTGCCTAGTGGAGACACCTTTTTGACCATGTTTCCAACAAGGTCATAGGTATAGACTTCCTTTTGGCCTCCCGGGAGCGTCATGCTTGTGCGTTCACCCAGAGCACCATGCGTGTATTTCAAGAGCCTCCCACTTGCAAGCGTGATCTGTAATGGATTGCCTGCGATGTCGTTCACCACCGTCAGCTTTCGGTTATCGGGAAGAATCCGGGTCAGGCGGCGCCCGGATGCATCCCATGTCGATTGCTCAACCGCGCCACGGGCATCGATGGACGTGCTCAGCTGATTTGCTGCGTTCCACTGAAATGCTGTTCGGGTTCCATCCGGTCGGGTCTCAAGTGTCAGCCGATTCTGGCCATCAAATGTCAATGCTCTTGTATGCCCAAGTGCGTTGGTTACGAGGAGGCGATTGCCATCTCGCTGATAGCGCGTCATTCCACCACGCGGCGAAATTGCTTCCATGACAGCATGATTGGCATCGTAGATAAAGCTGTTTGTTGCACCAGCTGCATCCGTGATGCTCTCAAGGTCGCCTGTCTCGTTGTATGCGTACCGCATCATCCGTTGGCTTTCGTCGGATGGAAGCTGGACACTTTCAAGCCCCGCGATGCCATAGGTGAGCTGCCACATCCTGCCCAGAGGGTCGGTCATTCCTGACAGCCGCCCGTTGGTGTACGTGA
Source organism: uncultured Armatimonadota bacterium (assembly GCA_903915615.1). Classification (GTDB taxonomy): domain Bacteria; phylum Armatimonadota; class Armatimonadia; order Armatimonadales; family Armatimonadaceae; genus CAIRTT01. The sequence goes on along the minus strand of CAIWTR010000284.1, from coordinate 756 downwards.
ACACAACTTTACGGTTTGCATCATCGGTGACCGATGCCAGCCTGCCATCCATTGTCCGGGCAAAGACAGCCGTGTTCCCAAAGCGGTCCGAAAGGGACACGGCATGAAAACGTCCACCCGGAAGTGACTTCAGGGCATAGCGATCGTGGTTCGCCTGCGTGAACATCAACCCGCTTGCTGTTGCCACGAGTCGGTCAGCGACCCCCGGCGGGGCACTGAAGCTGGCATCGATGTTCCTTGTAAACGGGATACGGCGACCATCCCCACAGAGGACGAGGACATCTCCAGTTACGGGATCTTGCACAGCTTCGACATCGGTGGAAACACTCCAACCCTGCGAAATCGCAGCATTTGGAAGCCCCTTGCTGTTGTAGTGAAGCGCAATATCGATCACCAACCCACCATTGCCATGCCACTGGACCACAGGGAGTGCGTAGTGAAGGTTACGGTTGAGCGACACAATGGCAGCAGGTAGTGATTCGGACTGCACGCTGCCTTCCCAAGGATAGGCATCCCCCGTCGCTGGCAGATCGGAAAAGGTGATCGGCGTTGGCGTCGGTCCGGGAACCGGGGTTTGGCGTGAGGTCTTTGCATTCGTTGGCGCTGCAACAGACATTACAGCGGCTATTCCGAGACTGATCAGAATGTGCTGGATGTTCATTTTGCACCACCTTTAGATGCCGCAGCCCGAACCAAATGGAGCTGGCGTGCAATAAACGATCTGTCGGATGCGGTTATCCATGGACGTTGAAGGAG
>CAIWTR010000283.1 GCA_903915615.1 uncultured Armatimonadota bacterium | reverse complement strand
TCCGTTTAACAAAAAATAACGAAAACCTGCATCGGTAAGTGCTCTAGGCTTGGTGTGACTTGCACCATCAACCTGCACAAAACCCAATCCTTCTCCGGCTCTTGCCCTTCTTTCCCGCGTGTTCCACCTTGGCCTTCTTCGCCTTCACAATCTCTCGCTCCAACATCGTCTGCGTCACCATCCACCGCTCCGGATTCGCATCCGTGCTTCCCGCATGAATCGCGTTCACGCAAATATTGAGAATATCCCCGCCACTAAGGCCCTTGGATAACTCCGAAAGAACCGCGTAATCCGCCTGAACCCGATCAGGATTGGGTAGATGGAGGGCGAAGAGCTCCCGGCGCATGGAGGCGTCTGGAACGCGGAATTTGATGTGACGTTGGATGCGGCGAAGCAGGGCGGGGTCATAGTTCTCGAACAGGTTCGTGGTCACGATTACCACGCCATCGAAGCGGTCCAGCTCCTGCATCAGGCAGTTGCGGTTCTGGTTGATGGAGGTGGAGCAGGATTCACCGGTTGATACGCGCTTGGAAAGCAGGCTGTCGGCTTCATCGAAGAACAGCACCGCACCATAGTCACGGGCCGCGGCGAAGGCGGCTTTGATATGCTTGGCGGTGTCACCAAGGTATTTGGAGATGACCGCGCTGTAATCCACTTGGTAGAGCGGCTTGCCCAGCTTCAACGCAATGCCCAAGGCTGCGCGCGTCTTGCCGGTGCCGGGCGGACCGTAGAAGTTGAGGATGCAGCGGCCCTGCTGAGGCTGGATACTACTCAGGTTCCAGATGCGGTCCAGGTCGGCGCGGATCTCCAGCGCCCGCAGACCGGCATGGATGTCCGTCTTCACCTCAGGATGTAGGATCATCTTGTCGAGATCATGACGAGGCTCCGGCTGCACGAGCATCCCCACATCAGGGGGCGATTCCTCTTCATCGCGATCCCTCCTGCGGCGGCGCGGGTTGCGGTGGTCATCTGCGGTGGCGGCATCGGGTGGCAGTTCGATTTCAGGGGCGGACGTAGTGGGCATGGTGGTGGTGTGAAGTTTGGGTTCAGGCTACAGGCTCCGCAGCTTGCGTAGTTGCAGTGCCGCAAAGTGCAGCTTCGATGCGCGTGGTATCACTGCCTTGGACGATCTGGCGTGCATAGGCTGGGATGCGGCGGCGCAGGATGATCATCTGCTTTGGGCTGAGGCTCCCGCGTCGCTGATACTGACGGGCGAAGCTGGTCAGGATTTCTGCATCAGGTCCGGTGAACCCGATGCCATTGCGCTCAATGGTGGACTCGCTGTTCTGCTCGTCGGCGGTCTGGTTATGGTAGATGCGCATCAAGGCGCGCAAGGCCCAGCGGTCATTGCTGGCAAGGCGTTGGCGCAGTTGTTCGATCATGTCTTTCTTGCTCATGGGTAGGTGGGTTCAGGTTCATTGCCCTTGCGGGCCGTCTCCTTGCCTCGTCACCGTGCCCTCCGTTGTCGCACCGATTTAATCACCATATTAACCGGTGTAATTTTGATCGCAGATCGGTTCGGTATCCGCTTAGATGAGTTAATGAAGATTCTCTTCTTATTCACTCTGCTGTTTGCGGCTCCGCTTCTCTATGGTCAGACCACTTCCGCCACCACCGGCAAGCCCAACGTGTTTGGGGAAACGAAGACGGTGATTCGGGATAGCTCAGGTCGCGTCACCGGCACAGCCACGACGAATAAGTCCAATGTGTTTGGGAAACAGAAAACAGTGATTCGCGATGTTTCAGGTCGCGTCACCGGGTCTGCCACAGCCGCAAAGCCCAACGTCTTTGGAGAGACTCGCACGACATTCCGCGACCCATCTGGACGCACGTCCGGCACTGGCACCACGACAAAGCCGAATCTTTTTGGTGAAACCAAAACCGTGATCCGTGGACTAACGCCCGTTCAGCCCAAAAAGAAATAATCTCCAAAGCTACACGAATCATGAGCGACAACTATATTGAAGACGGCATCCGCGACAACGCAGGTCACCTAGCTTTAGCGGGGGCCTTGATGGCGC
>CAIWTR010000282.1 GCA_903915615.1 uncultured Armatimonadota bacterium | reverse complement strand
CGTACCCAAGTAAGCCTTTCGCTTAGATTCCAGCCAAGCGTCCGCCGGCATAGGCACGACTGCGGAACATCCACCGCGCAAGCCTGAACCTCGGTCGAATCAACTCTCACAACTACGTTTCTACAATCGCTACCCACGGGCAGGCACAGAGGCCTGCCCCTACGAGGGGTTTTTCGTAACTTTGTACGCGGCGATGGTAGCTTAGCCCGCCCCTACACGGTGCCAGTCGCAAACCCGATTACCGACCTTGCAGATGTCATTTACATTGGAACAAAAGCCAGCCTTTACGCGATGCGTGGTGGAATGTGGAGTGGGCGTGCCTCAAGGCGTACCCAAGTAAGCCTTTCGCTTAGATTCCAGTCAGGCGTCCGCCGGCATAGGCACGACTGCGGAACATCCACCGCGCAAGCCACAACCTCGGTCGAATCAACTCTCACAACCGCGCTTCTACAATCGTTACTCTCGGGCAGGCGCAGAGGCCTGCCCCTACGAGGGGTTTTTTGTAACTTTGTACGCGGCGCTGCAGCTCGCCCCTAAGCGTAGAATTTCGTAGCTTCTCAGGTGGCGAGATACAGATAGACTGCTCCGATACAGAAAAACTCGTCAAACCGAGCACTTGGTGACAATCGTCAACCGGCCCAACGGTTTTCCAAATCCTTGGATGGTGATTTGCCAAACATCCGCTTGTACTCCTGCGAAAATTGGCTGGCGTCTTCATATCCAACCCTAAGTCCAGCGCCTGTAACATCGACATCACCTGCAAACAGCATTCGGCGAGCCGACAAAAGGCGAATCCGCTTTTGAAATTGGAGAGGGCTAAAGCCGGTAACTGCTTTGAAATGGCTATAAAACCCGCTCACGGACATCCCGGCACCTTGGGCAAGCTCTGGCACTGGCAGCGTCTCAGAGAAGCGATTGTGCAATACGGAAACCGCGCCTGCGATGCGGGCTGCTAACCCTCCATGCATTCCAATCTGGCGCATTCGCTCGCCCTGAGTCCCCATCAAGAGCACAAATATGAGCTCGTTGGTAAGCAGTGGAAACATCACAGCCACTTCAACCGCAGGTGCAACCGCAAGTCTAGCGAGTCGAAGTGTGACATCCATCAGGCGGGTATCGATCTGGCTCACATCCATCCCACTGACCACTTTCGCAGTACCCTTTGTCATCGACATTCCCGCATCCAACATCACCTGCGCAACCATCATTGGATCAAAAACAAACCGTAGCGCGAGGTATGGCTTCGCAATAGATGCATCTACAATGTCACCAACGACTGGAAGTTCCATGGATGCAAGAAGGTAGTTTCGCGGGTCGTAGCGATATGCCGAATCACCAAGGAGGACGACTTTTGACCCTTGGGCGATGACACAAAACGATGGTTTGGCAACACCGTGGATCGGTCCAGCTGGCTTCGATAAGCGAAAAAACTCCAGATTTGGAGTGACCTGACAAATACCATCCGCTTCCAGAGACCGCTCAATGATGCAGCAGAGTTCGGCCATCTGGTTATCTACACGAGACATTTGATCCTGTATTTCGGGCGTCATTTTGGACACATTCAACTCTAGCATATTGAAACAAGCCATCACTTCACTTTGATTACCATCTGGAGAATTCACCCATTCATTTGTAGAAATGACATACCGGTTTGCGATATGTCAGCCTTAGTATGAAAAGACGGCTAAATTTGACTTCCATGTCCATGGAGGAATTTCTTAGTCAAAATTCTATTTCGAAAGCGGGCAACTCAATGAGTTATACGGTCAACGATGATTCCCTTGATGGTAAGGGGACGATTGGGCGGCGTGATGTGATTGGAAGTGCGATTAGCGTTGTTAGCGCCGGTGTAATGTTAGGGACATCCGCACAAGCATCCCAGCAGCCTCCGGCTCCTCGTACACCCAACGTTGCGCCACCAACACCTGCAGAGGCCGAGCTACTAAAACTCTCGCATGAGAAGTGGGCGCTGATGTCGGACAAAAAGGCTGATGACCTTGCTAAGCTCTTTCATGAGAAGGCGATTTTCGTGCACATGGGTGGCTCAATGTCATGTGACCAGGAGCTTGGTGTCATCCGAAGCGGAGGTATCCACTACAAGACATTTGACATCAAGCGGGCATCTGCGAGTATTATCGATGCAACGGGAATTGTCCTCACGACCTTGACGCTGATCGCCGTTGTCGGTGGTAACGAAGTTACGAATCCATTCGTGGTGACTGAAACGTATGTGCGTCAGGCTGGAGCTTGGAAACTGGCAGCGCTGGCGTTTACCCGCACGCTCGGCTAGGAGAACAAGATGCAGTCAGTAATCCTTAATACTGGTAATAAAATGCCACAGTTAGGCTTTGGTGTGTTTCAGATTCGTGATGAGGCCGAGTGTGTACGTTCTGTCCGGGATGCACTGGATGTTGGCTACCGTCTCATCGATACGGCTGCATCTTATGCCAATGAAGCGGCGGTCGGGCAGGCGATTCGTGAGAGTGGTGTCCCGCGAGATGAGATCTTTCTAACGACAAAACTGTGGGTTTCAGACGCTAGCGAAGCAGGGGCTAAGCGGGGAATTGAGCGTTCACTCCAATTGCTTGGTGTTGACTACATCGACCTGTTTCTGTTGCATCAGCCTTATGGAGATGTCCATGGTGCATGGCGCACTCTGGAGGAAGCAAATGCAGCAGGAACGCTTCGTGGTATTGGCGTCAGCAATTTCCAACCAGATCGAGTCATAGACTTGGTCATACAAAATTCCATCATCCCAGCGGTTAATCAAATCGAAGTCCATCCGTTTTGTCAGCAATTGACAGCGCATCCCTTCAATAAGGAGCTCGGAATTCAGGTTGAGTCATGGGCACCCTTTGCGGAGGGTCGTCTTGGACTGTTTGAGAATAATGTGCTGATGGAAATTGCGACTGAAGTCGGTAAGAGTGTGGCTCAAGTTGCGCTCCGCTGGCAGCTTCAGCGTGGCATCGTGGTGATTCCAAAGTCGGTAAAGAGAAGCCGTATGGAAGAAAATATGAGTGTGATCGACTTTGTTCTGACGGATGAGCAAATGGGTCGAATTGGTGCGCTCGATACAGCAACGAGTGCCTTTTTTGACCATCGGGATCCTGCGATGGTGAAGTGGATCAGCGAGCGTCCGATACCAGGCTAGATACTGCTCGAGTTTAGCTTACATCCGGATCGCCTGCCCTTACGCGGATATTCAGACCCCGTGGCTCGGACACGCATTTGCCATGTAACAATCTCCAACGTAGAGTTACGTAGTCTGTCTGGTCTCACCGATTTGTAAATCAATCAGCAGATAACTAGGATCCTGATCTTTCACCTGGAGTTTCACCATGAAATCAAGTCGATATGCTTTTCTGTGCATCGGTATCGCTATGCTTGGCTCAACGCAGGGGTTTGCATGGCTTCAAGATAAACCTGCAAGTACCACTATCCCCAAAATAGATCTGGTCCCAAAATCTGCCGAACCGGCATTGGAAGCAGACAAGCTCCGTAGAGCTGCGATGATCTCGGCCGACATCGAGAAAATCAGTGCATTGGTGGCCGATGACCTGGTTTATACGCACTCCAGTGGCAAAGTTGATGACAAGAAATCTTTACTGGATGCAATCCGAGCCGGTTCACTTGATTATGAGAAGATTGAACCGCGCAATATTATTGTGCGTGCAAAGGGTGGCACCGTGGTTGTCACTGGATTGGTATCGATTGCCGTCAAAGCACCCGATGGCCTGAAAGCTTTCGATGCCCGATTTACTGCCGTTCATATGCGAAACAAAGATGGAAATTGGCAGCTGATGGCTTGGCAGACCACGCGATTACCTGAACCACCTAAATAGGTTTCTTCAACCGCGTTTCGGCAGGCGTTACCAACGGGCAGGCACAGAGGCCTGCCCCTACGCCGAGAAATTCGTAGTATGTCAGGCTGCGTGTTACCGATAACCCACTCTGATGATTCGGCTGTTCGCATCCGACTTTTACAAAGCCAGCCTTTACGCGATGCGTGGTGGAATGTGGAGTGGGCGTGCCTCAAGGCGTACCCAAGTGAACCTTACGCTACAAAAAAGCAAAACGTCCGCCGGCATAGGCACGATCGCGGAACATCCACTGCGCAAGCCTGAACGTAGGGCAAATCAAATCCCACATCCACGGTTCGACAGTTCTTACTGCCGGGCAGG
>CAIWTR010000281.1 GCA_903915615.1 uncultured Armatimonadota bacterium | reverse complement strand
TGTCCCATAACTATTTCGTCAAGGCAATAATAGAGGCCTTGAACCACTGCAGATTATTCTCGTGATGCACACCGTACCATATGACAACGAACCTGACGGCAAGGGTTTCCGCTTGATTTAGCCTTTGAACGGGATGTTGCGCAGTCAAGTATGACGCGGGTGATGTTACATCGGGTGGACTTCAGAGCGAATGCTTTCGACTACTCTATTGGCATCCGTGGCGGTTTCGCCAATGACACTCCTAAAGGTTGGACAGTATCGAGGGATTGTGGTTTCGTCTTGGAGCTTGGCAGAGGCGGTAGCTTCATCACCATTCCCACCTGTCGTATAGTAGACCGGCGCCCACACCAACCGATAAGCATGGCGGGTACCCTTGGAGGTCGAAATGCAGCTAGGCTATGTCGTTATCTATGTCAATGATTTAGAGCGGTGCCACCAGTTTTGGACGGACCAAGTCGGGATGGTCACAAAACGTACATCGGAGACCGATGGCTTTTCTATCCCCCAGATCGGCTTCGCCGATCAAGATGTCGCCATTGAGCTCGTCCCGAATGCCATCATGGAAAAGGCTGGGCACGGAGATGTAACCGTAGCGCCATCGATGTGTTTTCACGTAAATGCCATCGAGAATGAACATCAGCGCCTCACAGCAGCAGGCGTCGTCGTTTCCCCCATCGGTGACCACTTCGGCACCACCACCTTCGCCTTTTCAGATCCAGAAGACCGCTGGTTCGCCGTCATCTCCAAGCCATAAATGCGTATGACAGCACGCCAACTACTCCATCGACACTTTATTGAGCGCTTCCAGCGCGGAGAGATGACAGAGGCAGTATCATCGACGGCCCTTGAGCACATCGCATCGACGCTGAATGTCCTCCTACCTGCGTCCTATCGCGACTTTCAAGAGACCTACGGCCCTGTCTACACGCCGGACATCCTTGATATCGTCGTCCTTCGGAAGTCGCCGCTGATTGCTGTTCAGGAGTTCCTCGCGCCAGCCGATGTCATCGAAAGCAGCGGAGACATCGGAATCAAAGGCTGTGTTGCTTTCGCAAACGACTGCTCTGGAAACCTATTTTGCTTTAAGCGCCTTTCCAAAGCAGAACCTCGCCTTGATGATGCCCCTATCTGGCTGTTTGATCACGAAACTGGAAAGACATCTAAGGTCGCCCCAGCCTTCGACACATGGCTCTCCAACTTCACACAGCTGCAACCACTACTGCAAGACAGATCACCAGACGCGCGTACACCACACCCCGACCATCTCTACCAAGTCGTCATTCAGTTCCCAGCAACCTTCTTTCCTGATCAGACATCCATTGAGGCCTTCGGCGAACGCATCGCCGAATGCATGCCGCGCACACACGAATACGATGGCTTTGACCACGGCAGTGGGACCACCAACTACTTCCTCTACTCAAACACGCCAAATGCCATCCTCACAAACTTCCGCAAGTACCTCGGCACAAACAAAGTAGAAAAGAAAGTCCGTATCGCCTATCGCAGCGTCGACCATGACATCTGGACGAACCTCTGGCCAAAGCGCGACATCCGGCCATTTGATTACAGCTACGCGTAGAGATACACCCCCAGTAAAACTACTGGGATTTGCATCAGCTACAACACGGGATAATGAGGTGTGGTAACGTCCGGCCAAGAAACAGACTCGGATAGGTCTCCACATAATGAATTACTTTTTCAAAACAACAGTGATTGTCGCGGCTATCGCACTCGTCGCAGCCGTCCCTGGAATCAGCTCTGTGGTGCACGGAACCTCCATCCGGGATGCACGCGCGCTCGCATCCGGTACCGTCACAACCATCAAAGGTACCGTAACCGTTCCATCCGGTGCCTTTGCTTCCAGCACCTATGACCAAGGCTTTGCCATTCAAGACAAAACCGGCGGCATTTACATCAGCACACAGACCAATCACCGCCTCAAGCTCGGTGACACAGCCGAAGTAACAGGCGTTCTCGGACAGACCTTTGGCCTAACGATCGTCACACCCGGCAGCGGTCGAAGCGTTATCATTAAGCGCGATAATGACAACGTCACCCCACAACGCATCGCCACCGGAAGCGTCAACGAAGCATCCGAGGGCCGCCTCGTCACGATCCGTGGAAATGTCTCCCAAGCCGTCAGCAGCGACCTCCCGTATGGCTATAAGTTCTATGTAAACGATGGCTC
>CAIWTR010000280.1 GCA_903915615.1 uncultured Armatimonadota bacterium | reverse complement strand
GTGGTTGCAACTGTCCAGGTGGCGCGATGCCCGTCAACGCTCTGTGGATGCTGTATTGCGGGAACTCTTAGCAGCAGATGTCGTCTATTCCCACTGCGTTGATAACAGTCATGTCGACTGGGGAGAGATTCTGTAAGCGCTGTGTATCGCTGTTCGACAACTAACCCGTTTGGACATCGGCGTTTGTCACGCCAATCTGGCACGCCATCGTGAGGTGGTTGTAAGCCCCTCAAACAACAAAAAACCTTCACCACCCGCAGAGCGGATGGCGAAGGTCAGTTTCCTAGAACGCGATGGACTATGGAGTACGCGTGTATGTCGCCATCTTGCTGATGCCGTTGTGGGTTGCTTTCAATGTGATCAAGCGCGATGCAGCTACACCAGTGCTCGAAATCGTAAAGTTTGCTGTGCTGCTGCCCGCAGGAACAATCACACCCGCTGGAAACGTCTCAGACTTGTAAGAACCCTTGAGCGCAACCGCAGTGCCACCTACTGGCGCAGGGCCATTCAACGTAACAGTGCCAGTGAGCGTTGTCGTTCCGGCAACGGTCGCAACAGATGTGGACAACGACTGCAAACCAGTCGGAGCCGGTGCCAATACAGCTGGCTCAAACGCAGCGGTTGTTTTCGCCATCGCGGGCATCATCACACCGGCAATCATCATTGATACACCGAGCAGGGCTGACATTCGAATCTGAGTAACAGTCATAATCTTTTGCTCCAAAACGCTTACTATCGTACTAATCAACGCAGCACGTAGAAGTTGTATGACAACAAAATACTGGTAATCTTACGCGGCCCAATCCGTACAATTACCAGTATTTCGGTACCAAACAAGCCAAAAGGCGTATTTAGGTGCATCAAATACATCGAGTTGTTTAAGCAGCAATTATGCTGGGAGTCGCTAGTAACCCGCCTCGATAGCATCGTGTAGCAAGCTCACCAAACAGCCTCTCTGCAGCAGCTGTCCCCATTGGTGTCTTATGTATGTCAGAGTCCAAAGACTGGGTGGTGATTGCTCAGTTATGCAGCAAGACAGCGAATCTATGCGTGACCTCCAGCCCAAAAACGAATTAACACTTTCGACTTTGGCATGCGGGTTAGTGGCTCCCCCACACAACCACAAGCGTCGCCCCGCCGTGCAGCAAGGTCTCAGAAGCATGCCCGAAGACCTCAAAGGACGCCTTGCCGAAGTGCCGGCAGCTGGAGAGGACAGACGAACTGAACCTTCAGCTCCAAACCGATGTGGAATGAAAAAGCTGAGCACCCCTAAATCCGAAGGAAGATCCGATTCTTCTGCATCCAGTACAGAATCCCCCACACAATCACAAGCGTCGCGCCGCCGTGCAGCAAGGTCTCATAGGCATGCCCGAAGACCTCAAATGGCGCTTTACCGAAGTGGCGATACAGCGCATCCTCAATCATGCTCGTGAAGAACCAAGACATCACATAGGCAGCAATCGAATTCACACCAATCACCACCAGAGGAAACGCAGGCTTCACCAAGCCCTTGATATCGACGATGTAGCGGAACGCAGCCAGCATCCACAAACAGATCCCACCGCTGAACAGCACCCAGCTCGGTGTCCAAATCCGCTTGACCACTGGGCAGATACCAAGCTGATCAAGCGCTGCACCCGCAGCAATCCCAATTCCACCCGCTATCAATAGCCAGACAGTCTTTTGCCGGTCGGTTTGCGCACTGTCCCGGAGGACATTTCCAGCGAACAACCCGAGGATCATCGTGCCCAATGTTGGAATAAAGCTGAGCGCCGCGTAGCCGCCGCCATTGAAGCGGAAGACTTCCTCATGCGGAAGCGCATTCCGGAGCCAAATCTCGAATTGCATCGCGAGGTTGGTGTTCTTATCCCAGTGCGCAGCAAAACCCGTCACATGGTGGTCCCACTCTGGCTTGACACCAACCGTTGCCGGGTCAAAGCCAGCCGGTGGCAACGGCGTGAGCGCAAATGCCAGCCAGTAGCCAAACAAGATGGCACCAAGCGCCGCCCACTGCCAGTGTCGCTTTAGGTGAGCAATACCGTACAGAAACGCATACCCAAGCCCGATTTGTGAAAGCGTGTCCTCAAATGTCCAGTAGGTCTGCTCTTTCCCGAGCGAGCGCAACACGACTCCTAGCAGCACCAATGTCAACGCGCGCCCGATGGCATGGAGTGCCCGTTTGAGCGGGGTTTGCCCCTGACTGGTACGGGATGCAAGCGAAAAGGGCATCGCCACACCCACCAGAAATGTAAAGCTCGGCTGGATCATGTCGTGCAGCGAACATCCCTGCCACGAAACATGGCTTTGATGAAACGCCATGAACTCGAGGAATGCATTCCCGGGGACTTTCTCCGCAATATCCTCCCACTTGAGGACCTCGCCGAGCATCAAGAGCATCACAAAGCCGCGGTAGGTATCGATGGATGTCAACCGGTTGGATGTCGGTTTGGGAATCGCTGTCTCCGTAGCAGCACCCAGTGTCGTCGTACTCATCTCAAACCCCTTCCATCG
>CAIWTR010000279.1 GCA_903915615.1 uncultured Armatimonadota bacterium | reverse complement strand
CGTTCTCGCACAAGCTATCGTCCGCGAAGGCATGCGTAACGTTGCTGCAGGCTCCAACCCAACCGTTATCAAGCGCGGTATCGACAAGGCTGTAGAAGCTGCAGTTGCTGAAATCCGCCGCATCGCGACTCCTGTCGAAGGTGCAGAGGCTATCACCAACGTCGCAACCATCTCGGCAAACGACCGCACCATCGGTGAGCTCGTCGCCAAGGCGATGGAAGCTGTCGGCAAGGATGGCGTCATCACGGTTGAAGAGTCCAAGGGCACCCAGACCGAGCTCGAGCTCGTTGAAGGAATGCAGTTCGACAAGGGCTATATCTCCCCATATATGGTCACCGATGCTGAGCGTATGGAAGCCGTCCTCGACGAGCCATACATCTTCCTCTATGAGAAGAAGATCTCCGCTGTCGCAGACCTCATCAAGCCACTTGAAACCGTCTCCCGTGCTGGCCGCCCACTGGTCATCATTTCGGAAGATGTTGATGGTGAAGCGCTGGCAACCCTGGTTGTCAACAAGATTCGTGGCATTCTGAATGTGGTTGCTGTCAAGGCTCCTGGCTTTGGCGATCGCCGCAAGGCCATGATGGAAGACCTCGCTATCCTCACCGGTGGCAAGTTCATCACCGAAGACCTCGGCATCAAGCTCGAGAACCTCGATGACCTTTCCTACTTTGGCCGTGCAAAGCGCATCGTCATCACCAAGGAAGACACCACCATTGTTGAGGGTGCCGGTGAACCAGATGCAATCCAGGGACGTATCGCACAGATCAAGGCTCAGATTGGTAATTCCGATTCTGACTACGATCGCGAAAAGCTCCAGGAGCGCCTTGCAAAGCTCGCCGGTGGCGTTGCTGTGATCAAGGTCGGCGCTGCAACCGAAACCGAGCTCAAGGAAAAGAAGCTGCGTATCGAAGATGCACTTTCTGCAACCCGTGCAGCGGTTGAAGAAGGCATCGTCCCAGGCGGCGGAACCACGTTGTTGAAGGCAATCGATGCCATCAATGCACTTGAGTTCGTCGGTGATGAAAAGATTGGCGCTGCGATCATCGCACGCGCTCTCGAAGCACCACTGCGCACCATCGCTGAGAATGCTGGTCAGGAAGGCTCTGTTGTTGTCTCCAAGGTTCGCGAAGGCGGCCTCGGCTACAATGCAGCAACCAACACCTACGAAGACCTCATGGCAGCCGGTGTCGTCGATCCTGCAAAGGTCACCCGCTCCGCTGTTCAGAACGCTGCATCCATTGCAGGCCTCGTTCTGACCACCGAAGCGCTGATTGCTGAGCGCCCTGAGCGTGGTTCATCCGCGCCAGCTGGCGGTGGCGCACCAGGAATGGGCGGCTACTAAGCCTAAGCTGTGACCGCTTCGCGGTCACACTGTGGAACGACCTCCCGGGCGAACTTCGCTCGGGAGGTTTTTTGTGCCATCCAGCAGGATGCCGTAGGGTAATCAGAGAACGGGTTGCTATGGAGCAACCTTTGCATATCATGATTATCGGGGCGCACCCGGATGACAACGAGCTGAACTGCGGCGGTCTAACCGCACGCCTGACAAATAGGGGACACAAGGTCCGCTACGTTTCTGTCACCAATGGAGACAAGGGCCACTTCGCGGCGGAGTACATCGACAACCCCGCTCTCCTTGCGGAGCGCCGGCTTATCGAGGCGCAAAATGCGGCCGCGGCGGTCGGTGCGGATTATGTCTGCCTAAATGTCCACGATGGCGAGGTCTATGTCGACAAAGAGACTACGGAAGCCGTCATCCGAACGATTCGCAGCTTTGGCGAACCAGGCAAGGGACCCGATCTTGTCATCTTCAACCGTACGGTGGATTATCATCGCGACCACCGGTACACAGCGCAGCTGGTTGTGGATGCCACCTATATGCTGACGGTTCCGATGATGTGTCCTGATACGCCATTTCTGACCCGGATGCCGGTTTTTGCGCACTGGTTTGATGTTTTCACAGAGCACGGCGCTTTTGTTTCTGAGATTGCTGTTCCGATTGATGATGTGTTTGAGCAGAAAGTGGATGCGGTTGCGTGTCACATTTCCCAGCTCTTCGAGTGGCTTCCGTACAACGCCGGGCAGCTTGACAGCGTGCCAAGCGATGATGCATCCCGGCGGGAACGACTGCATGAGCAGCTCCTTGCCCGCGCTGCCGTTCGGACCGCTGCAGCTAGAGCTGCGCGCTTACACGGTGATCCAAGCGCCGTGTCTGTCGAGGCATTCAGAATTTGTGAATATGGACGACGACCATCAGATGGTGAACTTCGACAACTGTTCACGATTGATGGCTAGTCACCGCTGATACACTAAGCCTTCTGAAAGGGTTTCCATGATGTTCGAAAAGTGGCAAAAATTGTTCAACGGGCGTGATCTCAAGGATTGGACGCCAAAGATTGTCGGTTCCCCGGCAGGCGTCAATTTTGGTGACACCTTCCGCGTCGAGAACGGCATGATCTCTGTTCGCTACGACCAATACGGCGGGAAATTCAATGAGCGCTTTGGTCACTTGTTCTACAAGACCCAGTTCAGCCACTACCGTATTCGTGCTGAATACCGCTTTGTCGGTCAGCAGCTCCCGGATGGTCCCGGCTGGGCGACTCGAAACTCCGGCCTGATGCTGCATGGTCAAACCCCTGAATCGATGACCCTTACGCAGGACTTCCCATGCTCAATCGAAGTCCAGCTGCTGGGTGGTCTCAGTAACGGCAAGCGAAGCACCGCCAACCTCTGCACCCCAGGCACCAATGTTGTGATGAAGGGTAAACTCTTCACTCCGCACTGTACCGATTCGTCATCCGATACATTTGATGGCGATCAGTGGGTGACCTGTGAAGTGGAAGTGCTTGGATCCGAGTCCATCAAACACTTCATCAATGGCAAGCTCGTACTCGAATACACACAGCCACAGATTGATGAGCGGGATGCCATTTCAAAGTCTGCATGGACCCCTGGGACACCAAAGCTCCTCGAGCGTGGAACTATCTCTCTGCAGAGTGAGAGCCACCCTGTCGACTTCCGCAAAGTAGAAATCCTCGATCTCAGCCGCGGACGTAAGTAGCGCTCGCTAGCGCATCGGAACCGGCATCGGGCCGGAAGGTGCGGTTCGTAGCATTGCCGCGATGTCGGGTTTAAACGACATCAACAGATTCAATCCGGTCGCCGCATCTACTGCGGCGGCCGTTGTTGTGTATGCCTGCCAGCTTTTATCAGTGATGTCAGGGCGGTTCGGAACCCTAATGACGAGCAGCTGGCAATGTGCATCAACATCGTTTGCTGAGCTGATTCCCGGTGGGCTTACCAAAACCGCTTTCCACAAGGCATCCGGTATACGGATATTGGACTTTGGTACCATCCGCGGGTGGAGTTCATCGAACATCGTGCCGGCGATGACATGGCAGACAAAGCCTTGCTTCACGAGGCCACGACAGTGCTGTTCAAAGTCTTGCCAAGGGCCATTCGTTACCGCAACGTAGCTTGGGACCACATTGGTCATCAGGTAGGTCGATTGCTGCGCGGTTCTGTCCGCTAAGCGGTCTTGTGGTGGGCAAAGCTGAAGCGGGATAAGTTTTTCACTGATGATCTGATCTGCCGTACCAAGCCATTGTGCTCCGCCCGCACGGACATCTTCACTTAGCTGACGCGGCATCAGTGGACGGCCCTTTAGATCCTGTTCGGTTAGATCCCAGGCCACCCAGTTGGCGGTGCGGTTCTGGCCAGAATACGAAATGGTCAGCCCTGGGTGTTCGAGGAGAGAATGCCGATGTTCATGGTCATCCAAGGATGCACGATCGAGATTGCCAAAAAACAGCTCTGCCTTACCCGTCGGCGTACTTCCGGCTCCGGATAAGTCCGGACGGTCCCGCATGTAGCTCATCATCCTTGGGTCAGCCCGACGGGCCAGCTTGGATGCGGTTTCATCATCAATCACCGATG
>CAIWTR010000278.1 GCA_903915615.1 uncultured Armatimonadota bacterium | reverse complement strand
TTCGCAGAGGCTCATCGTTACATCACCAGTTCCAGGTGGAAGGTCGACCAGCAGGTAATCAAGTGGTCCCCATGCAACATCGGCGAGAAACTGATTGACGACCTTACCGAGCATCGGGCCACGCCACACAACGGGCTGTCCGGGCTCGATGAGAAAGCCCATCGAGACAATGCTCACTCCGTGCCTGTGAACAGGTAAGAGTTTCTTGATTGGATTGCCATCCGGACCTTCGTAGGTGGTCTGTTCAAGGACTTCATCCTCAACGCCCATCAGCATCGGAATCGTCGGACCATAGACATCCGCATCCATGATGCCAACCGCGGCACCCGCTTGTGCAAGAGCTATCGCAAGGTTCGCACACACCGTCGACTTACCTACGCCACCTTTGCCACTGGCAACCGCAATCACATGTTTGACATCCGGGAGGAGAGCACCACCCATTGGACGCTTACTAACAACCTTGGCTGTCATCTTTATCTGAACATCGGAGATTCCCGGGACTGTCAAAGCAGCTTCTCTGCACTGGCGTTCCAGTAGCTCCTTCATGGGACAGGCCGGCGTGGTCAGGACGACGGTAAAGCTGACTTGTGCATCATCAACAACGATGTCCTTAATCATCCCGAGCGACACTAAATCTCGGCCAAGATCTGGGTCAATTACCGATTGCAATGCGGTACGTACGTGTGCGACAGTATCATTGGGGGTATCTGTGGTATTCATGCAGACTACAGTCTACCCGTTTGCAGAATAGAGACGGAGAGGTGATTTGAGATGAATGTCAAGTTGATGATGCCAGTCTTGGGACTAATCGTGCTGACAAGCATCCCGGCGCGGCCGCTTCCGACCGATAGCGTGTTACAGCAGGAAACGATAACTGTCACACAGCTGTACCCGGGTCCCGTGGAATCCGGGGATACAGTTCGCGTTCGGGTCGCCGGTGCGGAGAACCTCTCTGGTGTGTTTCTTGTCGATTCAGATGGGAACATCACGGCACCGAGGCTTGGGCAGATCGCAGTTGTGGGAGCAACGACAAGCCTTGCCGCTGAGCGTGTCACGGCAAGGATTATCCAGCTTCAGCTGCTCAAGCGTCCGGATGTTGTCCTCGACATCATTGGACGGCCCGTCAAGGAAGTCATCGTTGGTGGGGCGGTTGTTCGTGCAGGATCGCAGACATTCAAAATCGGGATGAGACTTTCAGACCTATTGGATGGCGCTGGATTACAACCATCATCGGATACAACCCGTGTTCAGATCGACCGTGGTGGCGTTGTAATCGTTGTTGATTACCAAAAATTCATCAACGGACAAAACACAGCTGCAGTCGCAAATCCGGTCATTGAATCAGGAGACAGAATCTACGTGCGTTCCATGGAACAGCTCGCTGGAATCGCCCGTGTCATTGGTGAAATCAAGGACCCAAAATCGAGCATCGTCCCGCTTAGCAACCGAACGACCGTTTCTCAGGCCCTTCAACAGGCTGGAGGATTGACACTGCTTGGTGATCCGAAACGCGTGAGCATCCGCCGGGATAATCGCGATGTCTATGTGGATGCCGAAGCGCTCCTGAGTGGCGATCTCACAAATGATATTCAGCTTCTCGATGGCGACACAGTCGTCGTGCCAAAGCGTATCCGTAAGGCAGAAGCAACGGTATCCGGCGCAGTTCGGAATTCTGGTGGTATCTCTCTGGTATCGCCAGTAACACTCCTTCAGGCAATCGGTCAGGCCGGTGGGCTTCTCGATGGTGCTAATCGCAAGTCGGTGGTCGTACGCCGCCTGTCTCTCGATGGCAAACTTGTCAGTGGTATCGCGG
>CAIWTR010000277.1 GCA_903915615.1 uncultured Armatimonadota bacterium | reverse complement strand
TTGTCCTAGAGGGGCTTGATAACTTTCAAAGTGACTTGGTTTCGCGTGTTCGGCGCATTCGGGTCACCCACAACAAAGAAGTAATCAGCCCCTCCACTGCGAGACTTTTGTGCATACGCCAGATAGAGGTTTGTGCCCGTTTGTGCTCCGACATTTGCCGCATTACCGGTTCCATTTTGCGACACAAGGCGCAGGGAAACACTGCGTAGCGTGTCCAGTCTAAGTGTCCCGGTGATGATGGTCTGCCGGACCGTGGTCGCCGTTCTTTGCTGCTGGTTGTATCTGGCATAAACAGAGAACGGCTTGCTGATCAGAATCCCTTGTGACAGGCCAAAATCATTGACGGCCTGGCCAATCTGCCGCCCGGAACCAAAGCTGATCATTCCGCCTTGGAAGAGCGTTCGCTGGTTCCAGCCGATGTTGATGCCGGAGTAGCGGTCATCGTAGCGATTAGTCACATCCTGCTTACGGTCGCCCTGTGAAACGTTTACGCCCGCGCTCCATCCACTACGCAAAAGCGTTGACATTCGCGCGTAGTAGGTCCGGTAGAAGAACTCTCCTGTGCTGATACGGTCAGCGATATCGATGCCTGCATTCAGGTCATAGACTTGGATTGGCCCACGGTCCAGCTTATTGGTGAGTTGAATGTTTGAGTAGTGGTTGATACGGTCCGGATTGATGAGCAAGCCTAGACTGCTGGTGAAGTCTTGCGACATGATGGAACGCAAGAATGAGTAACGCAGCTTGCCATTTGTGGCGCTGCTGCTGAACCCGAAGTCGCTGTCTCCACCCGCGGCTTCATCGTTGAGCCACGATTGTGTCTTGACCCCGTAAACCGTGCTTCGCCGGTCGCCATTGATCCAGCCATGGCTGGCAAATGTGCGCACCGTACGGTTCTGGCTGATGCCGTATTGGTTATCCATCGTGGCGGATACGCCATACCCACTGAACAGACCGCTTGCCTGATTCACGGACATCGCCATTGTGTCCCGGTCCGTGGGAGTCGACCGGGCGGTTGTCGAGAGAAAGCCTATCGATGTCGGGCCTTGCCGTCCGATCACCTTCATTCCGGAGTCAAACTGTCCTATTCGGCGTGTGTAGAGCAGCTCGTAGTCAGGAAGAAACTGTGAGCCTTCTGCAAAGAAAGGCCGGCGGTCTTCTACAAACTGTTCGTTGTAGGAGAGGTTGACCGATGCGACCTGCTGCTCAATCGTTTGAAAGTCCGGGTTGATGGCGACGAGGCCGGTAAGCGTCGTGCTGATGGGCTGCTTGATATCAACGCCAAAGTGTCCGCGTTGGCCATCCGGTTTGATGGTGCCAAGCATAAACGGCAGGATAACGGATTTAGGGCGGATATCCGGCATCGCGGATGGCAGCTGGATATCGGGCATGAACTGTGGCACGGTCGACATTTGCTGGCCTTCGACAGGAATCTGCGGCCAGACCATCGGGTTGCTCTCGCGGTTCATCGAGCGCATCAGGACCAGGCCGATGGAGTCTGCTCCCTTGGGATGCCGCATCATCGAGAAGGGAATCGCAAGCTCCGCAATCCAGCCATCATCGGTGTTACGGACACTGGCTTTCCAGTCGCCTGCCCACGTGATGTTGCCCGCTGTGCCGCCTTCCAGGGCATCCACCTGTGTGCCATTGGCATTCACTGAAAATGTCGACATCCCACGGTGGAGATGCTGGCTATCCACGAGGACGGTTACGTGGTCATCGCCCCAGACGGCCTGGCTGCCGCGCTGTGTCTCACTCTTACGCTGTTTTTCTGGTTCCTTGTCGTGGCAGTGGAAAGCAACAAACAATGTCTTGCCATCGGTGGTGACCCAGGCATCCGTCTGCTCAACAACAGGCGCATCCCCGGTGAAGCGATCAAACGACTTGATACGGAGGGCATTCCGCCACGCCGGGTCATCCAAGCGCCCATCGATGGCGGGAGCGACATCCGCCATCGGCAGCTTGATGTTTGGACGCGTCCAGGCATCCGGGGCCACGGGGGATGCGAGTACTCCCGACGCCATTCCAAGAACAATCATGGAGCAAAGAGTGGTGTAGAAGAAAGTGGATTTAAGCATTGGGACGTTTGTGGATGGCCATGAAAAAGAGCCCGGTCTTTTGAACCGGGCTCTTAGTGAGCTCCCCCGACTGGATTCGAACCAGTGACCCTTCGGTTAACAGCCGAATGCTCTACCGCTGAGCTACAGGG
>CAIWTR010000276.1 GCA_903915615.1 uncultured Armatimonadota bacterium | reverse complement strand
GATGAGCCGACAACCGCCCTCGATGTCACTGTCCAGGCACAGATTATGAGTCTCATCAAGGAACTCCAAGATGAGCTTGGGATGGCAATGCTCTTGATCACCCACGACCTCGGGATTGTGTCTGAAGTCGCACACGATGTGTCGGTGATGTACGCCGGGCAGGTGGTCGAAGCGGCACCGACGCGGGACCTCTTCCATGACCCGCGGCATCCATATACGCAAGGTTTGTTCGCCAGCCTCCCGGCACGCAATCGACGTGGCCAGGATCTTATGACCTTGGATGGCATCGTCCCGGATGCGGCCAATTGGCCGACGGGCTGCCGGTTTGCGGAGCGCTGTGTGCATAGACTGGATGCGTGTTCCGCGGCGCCGCAGCTACGTGTAAGCGCATCGGGTCGGCAAGTCCGCTGCCATTTACCAAGCGCTATGGAGGTGACGAAGTGAGCACAACGCCTCCGATGTTGGATGTACGCCACCTTGTCAAGCAGTTCCCTAAGCGCGGTGGGATGTTTGGGAAGCGGGAAGTCTTTACAGCCGTTGATGATGTCAGCTTCCAAGTTAACCGCGGGACGACGCTGGCTCTGGTCGGCGAGTCCGGCTCTGGGAAGAGCACGGTTGGGATGATGTTGCTTGGCCTCCTCGAGACGACAAGCGGGGATGTCCTTTACGAAGGCCGCCCGGTGATTGGCCTGCGTGGGCCCGAGCGGCTTGCGCTACGTCGCAAGCTGCAAGTTGTGTTTCAGGATCCCTTTGCGAGTCTCAATGCCCGGATGACGGTTGCTGAGCTGGTCATGGAAGGGATGCGCGTTCATAAGATGTATGCGAACGACGCGGAGCGTCGTGCGCGTGCGCAGGAGCTGCTGGGTCAGGTTGGGATGCCGGCGCATGCGCTTGACCGCTATCCGCATGAGTTTTCGGGTGGTCAGCGCCAGCGTATTGCGATTGCGCGCGCTTTGTCGGTGGAGCCGGAGTTTCTGGTTTTGGATGAACCGACGAGTGCCCTCGATGTCAGTGTGCAGAGCCAGGTGCTAAACCTCTTGCGCCGCCTGCAGCGCGAGCGTGGCCTGACGTATTTGTTTGTCACGCATAATCTGGCGGTGGTTGATTACCTCGCCGATGAAGTGTGTGTGATGGAAAAGGGCAAGATTATCGAGCGTGGGATGGTGGAGGATGTGTTTGACCATCCGCAGCACGCCACGACGCAGCGTCTGCTTGCGGCTGTTCCAAAGGTCGAGATGTAGGGGCGGACCGCTGCGCTTGCCATTTCTGGCGGCTACGTTACGGTAAACGCTTGCGCTGTGGATGCCTCACGCTCGTGCCGAAGTCGCCGGTATTCACCTTCAACACTACTCGATGGTGGCTACACTTTCGTCTCCCGGCCCTCGCGCTCAACATTCCACCGCGCTGCGCGCTGTTACGTTCTTCGATTCTAGATGCTTGGGATTGTGTGATTGATGCAAATCTAGTGTGTGGATCAAAATTCTCTGCGTAGGGGAGGGCCGCTGCGCCCTCCCGTGCTGACGGATCTGTGACTGTCAACGGTTGCTTGGTGGATCTCCAAAATTCTGTGTAGGGGCAGGCCTCTGCGCCTGCCCTTTCTGGCGGCTACGTTACGGTTAACGCTTGCGCGGTGGATGCCTCACACTCGTGCCGAAGTCGCCGGTATTCACCTACAACACTAGTGGATGGTGGCTACACTTTCGTCTCCCGGCCCTCGCGCTCAACATTCCACCGCGCTGCACGCTGTTACGTTCGTTAGTTCTGGGAATTTTCGAATACTGCTGGATGCCACAATACCTCCGCGTAGGGGCGGACCGCCGTGTCCGCCCGCACTGACAGATGCGTGATTCCCAATGCTTGCGCAGCCGACGCACAAAATCGCAAACTGCTAACACGGGCGGGCGTGGCAGCCCGCCCCTACACGGAATTTTTGTGGAGTATCCACCGCGCAAGCGATTTTCATCGGCAACACATGCTCCCGCACGGGTTAACGTGTTGGTGCATCCGGTTGAAGAAAAATAGAAGTAACCTACTTCTTCGCTTTTGGCTTGGCTCCACGGCTTTGTTGCTTGGCTGGAATCGCATTCGATGGAATCGCTTCGTTTTCACCACCTTGCGTTGCCCGCCAGACGCTATAGTTTCCAACTACCCAGGTAGCCGTTCCGCGACCGGTTAGTCCAAGGGTCTTGTTCGTGACCTGATTCAGCAGGTAGCGGTCGTGGCTGACAAGGAAGAGTGT
>CAIWTR010000275.1 GCA_903915615.1 uncultured Armatimonadota bacterium | reverse complement strand
GCGCTTGCCCGCTTCCCAAGCGGGGATGTTCAGCTGCTCGATGGCTGTGAGCCGATGTTCGAGACGCTCCCAGGTTGGGATGAAGCGGGCGTCGAAAATGCGACATCGTATGATGAGCTCCCAACCAACGCTAAGGCCTATGTGGCCCGTGTTCAGGAGCTTGCGGGTGTCCCTGCGCGCTTTGTATCTGTCGGCCCCGGACGTGAGCAAACCTTCCAGCTCCCCGATAGCCCATCTGCCGCTGACCTCTTCAGCATCTAAGAGCGGGATTTCAACATGACCGATATCCCCCACCGCTGGGCCATCGCCGGCCCAACCGCGGTTGGTAAAACGGCAGTCGGTATCGCCGTCGCGCAGCGATTGGGAAGCGCTTGTATCTCAGCGGATGCCGTCGCGGTTTACCGAGCGCTTAACATCGGGAGCGCTAAGCCCACGCCTGAGGAGCAAGAAAGCATCCCTTGGTACGGGATTGATCTGGTCAACCCCACGGATGACTTCACCGTCCAAGACTTCACATCCCATACCGAGGGAGTCCTGACGGAATACGCCACGCGCGGATTAACGCCATTGATCGTAGGTGGTACTGGCCTCTATATCCGCCCGATCCTCGCAACACTTTCGATCCCACCTGTCGGTCCCCAGCCCGAGCTGCGCGCAGCCTGGTCCGAAGAAGCCGCTATTCACGGCACGGCATTGCTGCACGAACGCTTACAAAAAGTCGATCCAGAATCGGCCGAACGGATGCCACCCGCAGACCTCAAACGCATCATGCGCGCGCTCGAAGTGTATGCAGTGACTGGAAAGCCGATGTCCTCCTGGCGGACACCCGAGGGCGTCCACGGCATCCCTAAACCGGGAGCCCGCCTTATTGTTATGGAACGCGACATGGCGGAGCTGGATGTTCGTATCAATGCACGGGTGCAGCAAATGATGTCCGATGGCTTTTTGGCCGAAGTGGAGGGCCTGCTTGCAGCGGGAATTCCACCGGATGCAAAGGCAATGCTAAGCCTTGGATACCGGCATCTGGTAGAGTATTTGACGGGTAAACGTGGGTATGACGCCACGGTGGATGCAATTGCGCAGGACACCCGGCGCTTTGCACGTCGCCAACGGACATGGTTCCGCGGAGACCCAATGACGGAATGGTTGACCATCGATGCCGGTGAAGCCGTCGCCGATACCGCAGAGCGGGTTTTCCGCCTGTTGACCGAGCCATCGTCAAGCAAATAAGGAGTGAATGATGCAGAGACATCAGGGTTTGCAGGACCTCTTTCTAAATCAGGTCCGCCGTGAGAATATCGCCGTAACGATTTACCTCTCCAACTCGGTCCAGCTACGCGGAACCGTCCGCGGCTTTGACCAGTTCACGATTTTGCTGGACTCTCCAGGCCGCCCAACCCAGCTGGTCTACAAGAGCAGCGTCACCAGCATCGTCCCAAGCCGCCAAATCAGTCTGCGTGAAGCCGCTGAGAAGGGCTTTGACATCACCGAAGTTGCCGATGAGGCTGAGTCCGCATAGTGAATGTCCCGTTTGCAAAAATGCATGGCATCGGCAATGACTTCATCCTGATCGACAGGATTGCACATCCGCAGATTCCGGTTGATGTCATCGAGCGGAATGCCCCATTTCTCTGTGATCGCCACTTCGGTATCGGCTCGGATGGCATCCTCGTCGTCGAACCGTCATCCCGGGATGGCATCGACCTTGTCTACCGTATGTACAACCCGGATGGCTCCGAGGCAGAAATGTGCGGTAACGGCATCCGATGCTTTGGCAAATGGGTCTACGAAAATGGCCACACGGACAAGCGCACGATAACCGTCGAGACAAAAGCCGGCGACCTTGTGCTTGAGCTAAACGGCGATGGTGCCGTCGTTGACAGCGTCCGCGTCGACATGGGTCCTGCACGCCTCAGCCGCCCTGAGATCCCGATGACCGGCCCGGATGGCCCTGCCATAAGCGAGACCCTCGATGTCAACGGACATGTTGTGGCCGTGACAGCCGTCTCAATGGGAAATCCACATGCGGTTTATTTTGTCGACACCGTAACGGATGCATCCATCAATACCATCGGCCCTGAGCTCGAAAAGCATTCCCGCTTCCCGCGCAAAACCAATGTCCATGAAGTTCAGGTGCTAAGCGCATCACACCTTCATATGTTGACGTGGGAGCGCGGCGCCGGCAGGACGCTTGCCTGCGGCACCGGAG
>CAIWTR010000274.1 GCA_903915615.1 uncultured Armatimonadota bacterium | reverse complement strand
GTCCACTCAGGGTCGGCCGACAAGACCATCAGGTCGTGGCGCATTCCTTCGATGTCGCTGGAAAGCATCCCGTGAATGCCAGCAAGCACTGCCTCATCCCCAAGATTTCGAAAGCCGTAATATCCAAGCACAGCCGCTTTAGGCACTCATGACCTCCCGAGCTCCAACGATGCCAAAGCGCACAAGGAGTCGTTTGATGATGATGGCTGCAATCAGTCCAAAGACAACTCCATACCCAACACGGAGCGCGCTGATCACCAGTGGTGTGTGGAGGTGACAGAAGGTGTTGACCATCGATGCCAGAGCAATCGATGCAAGAATCGCGGCAACTCGCTGGAGGGGCCACTTCGTCCCGGTAAGCACCAAGCTTAGCAACAAAAATGGCTGGAACAAAATGTCCTTGAAGCGCGGCCGGACAAAGAGGACCCGGTCGAGGAGCGAGCGAAGCTGCAGCTCAAGCGAGCTCACACCAACGCTGGATTCATTTCCGCTACGCATCAACATAATGGCCAGCGCGACCAGAACCCCACCCCCAAGCAAAACCTGCCAGATCAAAATGGGATTACGACTGATGTCGACAAGCATCGTAATGCGTTCACGCACGACCGCAACTAGCCCCGCAGGGCTATCGGCCTTGAGGTTTAGTCCGTGGAGGAGTACGGCGACAACAAGCGGTGCAATCAATGTCAATTTGACACCCAGAAAGGTATCGCCCTTCACCAAAAACAGCGTATCTGCATGAATGGCGACAACGGTCAACGGCCCAAGCATCGTGACTGACAGCACCAACAACAAGCGCTTAAGAGTCGTGCCTCCGGGAAGATTGAAAGCCGCATGTAGGATGGCGACACCAAGAGATGGCAATGCACATGCGCCAAGCAACGAGATCAGCTTTAGAGCCGGCATTATCCCTGCGGCCGTCGCGATCGCAATCAACGCAACACTTGCACCCAACATCAGCGGCGCGGCACGCAGTGTCAGAAACCCAAAGGTGAAGTCAAGCAACAACGCGATGCCTGCCGTTATGACGACACCCGCAGCAATCCGACCGAGCATCGGGTTCCCAATCTGCGCGTAAGGACGCGCGGGACCAACGCCAAGCTGGGAGCGAAAGAGAGCATTACGCAGCCCGGAAACATAGGATGTCCCAGCAGCCAATGGCTCTGCCCCATCCAGGAAGAGACGCACAAAGAGCAATCGAATATTTCGCTCTCGAGCAGCGAGGGCAAAGCGTTGGATATTGGCTCCCGGTGTAGCCGTGACCATTTCACTTGATGTAATCGTATGGACTCGGATTGTGTTGTACGGTGCGCGCTTTACCAAGGTTGCATCACCGGTCTGCTTGCCGAACTCAATGCTTCCAAAGCGAATCACCGATGGTTCATTCAGATGCTTGACAGTTTCCGCGTAGCGGTTTCCAGCGCCAAGAACTGACATCCCTGAAAAGATGACCGTGTCAATTTTGAGGCTTCGGATGTCACTCAGCGTTGCGGCAATCCGCGTATCCGATGGGTTTGGATTGTTGCCAACGCGCCCAACAACACGAAGCCCTGCGCTACGGACAAGCGCAACCACCTCCGGATCGATTCCGACTCCAATATCCTTGATGGCATCCCAGCGGTCCGCCGCAACAATGCCGGCATCCTCAAGGTCACTCCCAGAAAACTGCTCTGGAATCGCAATCTGAACAGCCGTACGGTTCTGGATGTTGGACTTGATACGGTCAAACTGGCCCTGATGTACGATCAGAAGCGTTGTCTGGTGTTTTGTGGATGGGAGGATTTCGATAATCCCAAGCTCACGAAGGCTGTCTAGTGTGTCTTCCTGTACCAGAATACTCGTCGCGCCAGCAGCTTTGAGCTTTCGGAGGATGTCCGTGAACGGGATGCCCTCGCTCGCCGCCAGCCGGCGCATTTCCATGATGTCCAGCGCGATCTCAACTCTGCGGTTTTTTTGTTCAGTCTTGAATCTGTTCGCAGCCGGGAAAAGACAGACCATTGCAGCCAGAATCAATATTCCCCAAAGCATCCGTCGGATGGTCATCAATGCTCAATCCCCTCAAGTTCCGCCGCCAAGGCATCCAGGTAGCGTGCAACACTCCATCCACAGCCCTGCTCTATCGCGGCATCGACAGCAACTTCAATTGTATCGACATACGCAAATCTAGTCCGTTGTCCTGGACTTTCAAGGCTAAGCAATCGTCGAAAAATCGCCAAAGTCCCCTGCAATGCATCTCCTGGAATCGCTATGTCGATACCATCCATTTTCAATAAAGCCACACAAGCATCTCGGGCGTCATTGTACGTCAGGACCTGTTTGATGCGGACAGCAGCCTGTTGTAAACAGTGCATATCGATGACGACATCGAGGCGGCCAATCGCTCCAAATGCAGTGTCAAGTTCCTTTTGCGCTCTAAGTAACAAGCCCTCACGAACAGCAAACCGGGTTCCCTTGGCGGCTAGAGCCCGGGCCGGTGGTTCCCCGAGGCGCGTGTGGACATCTGCGAGGACAAGGCCAATCGCACTCTGGGCCCGACTTGCGCTGGCGATGGCACGATCCAGCATCGGCAACGCTCGCGTGGAATGGTCACCATCTAAGACATTAATGCCATTGTTCAGGGTCGCAAGGATATCGTTCAGCTGTTCCTGGAGGGCAAAGACATGCCCGGCGACAATCAGAATCGCCGGGTCATTGACCGGAACATTCCAGATGACGAGGCGCTGGAGCGGCGCGAGCAGATTTTGAGGCGAAAATGTCTTACGCAAGCGCTGGCGATAGTCCGCTTGAGCATCCCAAGGTTTAGATGTAGACCGCTGCCGCAGTTGTGCACCCGATGAGCGAAAGCCAAGGCGCTCGTTACGAAGCTGCGCGACCTGCCCGGATTTATACAGCGGCTGTACACGCTGCGCATAATCTGATTTCAGGTTTCGTACACGAATCGCATCCGATGGATGTGTGGAAAGAAGCTCAGCAAACGAGCTTGCTTGTGCCTGGTCATCGAGGAAACGCCACCACGCGTCATGGCTGAATCCGCTCTTCGCAAGACGTTCCGTGGCAAAGCGGTCCGCTTCAAGTTCATGCGTCCGAGACCAGCTGAGCGCAGTCAGAATCGTGATGCCGTTGAGAATTAATCTGAGCGAGCGGTCTTTTGTTGGTATCCGGTCGATGACGACTTTCAGCAGAATGGACTGGCTCAGCTGGCGCCATGCGTGATGCCGTTCAACATGGCCAAGTTCATGCGCGATGATGCCGGCAAGGATGTCATCCGTTTGAGCCCACATCGCAAGCCCACGTGTGATGAGGATTGTGTTCCCTGGAAGCGTCCAGGCATTGATTACGGCAGTGTCCAGAACAAGGATGCGAGGCGATGTTTTGTCGCCAGACAGAATCTTCGTGATGCGAGAGACCGACTTGTTGAGCAGCGGATCATTCAGGATGCCATTGGCAGTTGTGATAGCTGATGAGAGTATGTCGCCTAACCATCGCTCTGGATTTTGCATCTATGCACATCTCCTCAATCAGTGAAATGTGTTCCAACCAGCCTGCCACTGTTTGGAATCCTAAACCATGTTAACAGTGTTCCCGCTGCGCTGCCGCCAAGCCATGTCAATAGCAGTGACTTTCCACCCGGGTCGCGACCCGAACGACACCAAGGGCATCGGGTGAATAGACCTACGCAGCTTGACGGCG
>CAIWTR010000273.1 GCA_903915615.1 uncultured Armatimonadota bacterium | reverse complement strand
CCATGGGAGCGCGGACGCAAGGATGTCCTGTTACTGTCCAACTCCAGCTCCTGTCAGCTCTACGTTCAGTTCCGTACATTCACCGGCCCCTATGTGTTCCACTGCCACAACCTTGGACACGAAGATATGGCAATGATGGCTTGGTACAATGTCATCCCTTAAGGACGACCCTATCAAGATTGCCCCGTGGATTCCACGGGGCCCCATCGTCCTTACGCAAAAGCATGTGCAACACAGCTGGACGCCGGACACCATCGTCACAAAAACCGATGGCACGGCAACAAGCATTGCTGCACTGAGTGAGGGTAAGAACCTAATCATCCAGTTCTTCTACACCCGGTGTAATGGAACATGCCCTGGCACCACAATGAACTTGAAGCGGATTTTGGCGATGATGTCGCCTCAGCTGCGGAAAGAAACCGTGGTTATCAGTGTGACCCTTGACCCCGAGCGGGACAAGATCAGTGAGCTTAAGGAGTATTCAGAGACACGGAAGCTTCCGAAGAACTGGCATGTCGTAAAGGCAAGCCGGGCCAATCTTGAACATCTTTTAATGGTTACCGGGATGTCAGCGGACAAAGTGGATCCGAAAACCCAGCGTATTAAGCACACGGCTCAGATTCTGTTTGGAAGCAAGCACTCTGGCCACTGGCGGATGGTTAATGCAGACAAGTCAGACACTCGTGTCGCACTTGAAATTCTGCAGATTACATTTGAAGGTGTCAGATACAAAAACCCCCGGGTTCCAGGCAAGCGCCTGATTCCGGGTCAGAAAGTGAAGGTGGGCTAACACCACCGGTGACAGCATTCGGCCTCCCAAAGGACCCCGGACTATCTCACGATAGCCCGGGGTTTCTGCTTTGTGGACGAACAGCAATTCGGATGTAGACTACCGGTAATTCCACCGGGAATGGACTTTGCCCAACAGGAGCATCCAACGCCATGTTCACCCGTTCCAACCCTATCAACAAACGTACAGCCCGCCGCCCAAACATCGTCTTCTTCCTCGCAGATGACCTTGGCTACGGAGACATTTCGTGCTTTGGCCAGCGACGCTTCTCTACACCAAACATCGACAAGCTGGCAGAGCAAGGCATACGCTTCTCCCGCCATTACAGCGGCAGCCCCGTCTGTGCTCCATCCAGATGCGTCCTCATGACAGGCCTCCACTCGGGACACGCGCCTGTTCGTGACAACAAGGATGTCGGCCTTGATGAGCAAATGCCCGTCCCAACAAACACCCCGCTTCTGAGTGAATTCCTCAGTGACCTTGGCTATATCTGCGGTGGATTTGGCAAATGGGGTCTCGGAAAGCCAGGCAATTCGGGTGAACCCCTCAAGCGCGGCTTCAACCGCTTCTTTGGTTACCACGGGCAGCGGCATGCACATAACCACTATCCGGCCTTCCTCGATGATGGCAGTCGCAAAGTCCCCCTAAACAATCCTGACTTCAGCCCAAATCAAAAGCTGAAACCTACCGATAACCCGGCAGATTCCAAATCCTACGATGGCTTTATCGGCAATGAGTACGCCCCGGAACGCATCACCCGGGAAGCCTGCTACTGGATTGAATCCCACAAAAACGAGCCGTTCTTCTGCTACATCCCGACCACTATCCCGCACCTCGCGCTGCAGGCTCCCCCGGATGCCACCAAAGCAGAGATTGGCAAACATGGCACCGACACACCCTACATCGGTGGGAAGTCCTATCTGCCAAACCAGAATCCACGCGCAACCTACGCCGCGATGATCCGTGAGCTCGACAAACACGTCGGCCAGGTCATCGATACGATCAAGCGCCTCGGCCTTGAAGAGGACACGATCTTTGTGTTCACATCCGATAACGGCCCGCTCTATGATCAGCTCGGCGGTACGGACACGGATTACTTTGACTCGGCAAGTGGACTGCGCGGCCGCAAAGGCTCGCTGTATGAAGGCGGAATACGGGTTCCGGCCATCATCTCGTGGAAGGGACACATCACCGCTGGCCAGTCCACCGACACGCTCTCGGGTTTTGAAGACTGGGTCCCGACGCTGCTTGAGCTCCTGGATGCATCCGAGGCCACACCAAAGAACATCGATGGTGTCAGCCATGCAACCGAGCTCCTCGGCAAGCCAAGCAAGCATAAGAAACGCTTTCTTTACCGTGAGTTTGCCGGCTACGGTGGCTGGCAGGGTGTCTGGCACGACCGCTTCAAAGCAGTGCGCAACAACCTCGAAAAAGGACCTCAGCCATGGGAGCTCTACGATCTACGCGAAGACCCGCGTGAGCTCACAAATGTCGCAACCAAAGCCCGCCTCGTTGTCTCCGACTTTGAT
>CAIWTR010000272.1 GCA_903915615.1 uncultured Armatimonadota bacterium | reverse complement strand
CGCGGCTGGGGCGGGCTTCAGGCCATTTGCTTCAAGGTTTGCAAGGACAAAGCGGTCAATCGGGGATGTCCCCCACGTCTTACTACGAACTTTAGGAGCGGCAGGCAGCTTTGGAAGCTGAAAGGCCCAGAATTTGGCAGGGGATGCCGCCGGTTTTGCTGCGGCCTTTGGCCATGGCGCACCCGCTTTTGCCCATGCAACCAGCGTTTCGCGAGGCGCATCTGCAAGCTTGCCAGCTGGAGGCATCTTGATGGTTCCATCGTAATGGACCGTCGTCACGACCTTTGCGGCCTGATCCGATGTAATCGCGCGGTCAAGGCGCAGATTGCCCAGCTGCTGTTTCGGGCCATGACAGGCGATGCAGTTATCGAGCAGAATCGGTCTGACTTTTGCCTCAAAATGCTGGTCAGTCCCCTGCCCAAGTGGCTTTGGTTGCGCAACCGTCGCCAGCATCAAAACGCCTGCAGTCAATGCTAAAACAGTGGTTAGTGGCTTCATGGTATTTGGGCGCATTATAGCCGTTTAAAGCAGTCAAACCATTGAGAGAATTACGCCAATGCCGGGCAGACAAAATACGCTTGTAGAATACGGCGTGGCTACAGGAATTCTTATCACTCTCGAGGGACCGGATGGTGCCGGCAAAACAACGCAGGCAAACCTGCTTCAGCGGCGTCTAGAGCTGCTCGGCCACACCGTTGTCCGCACCCGTGAACCCGGCGGGGATGCGGTGGGTGAGAAGGTTCGCGCGATGCTCCTCCACGACAAAATGACTCCTGAAGCCGAGTTTTTACTGTTCGCGGCGAGCCGTGCGCAAAATGTCGCGGATGTCATCGAGCCGGCGCTTGCCGCAGGTGCCGTGGTTCTCTGCGACCGGTTTATTGATTCAAGCATCGCGTATCAGGGCTATGGCCGCGGGCTGTCCGTCGAGTTCATCACCGCTGCGAATGCGTTTGCGACCAAGGGCCGGATGCCGGATTGCACCGTTTTAATGGATGTACCTGTCGAGGTTGGGAAAGCGCGGCGCGAGGGCGGCGGGGATGTCAACCGCCTTGACATGGAAGCATCCAGTTTCCATGCAAAAGTCCGGGATGGCTACCTGGCGGCGGCGGCGGCGAATCCTGAGCGCATAAAACTTATCGATGCCGAATGCGATGTTGACACCCTTGAAGTCCGTGTTTGGGGTGCCATTGCGTGGCTGTTCGCATCCGGGAGCTAAACAGATTGCGAAAGTACCCGGGCATCCTGACCGCTGGGTTACTCATCCTACTTTGCGGAGTCTTTGTGGTTTCGCTCGTTGTCGGGGATGCAAATGTGCCGCTCACAGACATCCTGAAGTTGTTTGGCGGTGGAGCAGATAACGCTGTCGCATCGACGATTGTGATGGAGTTCCGCCTCCCGCGCGCGCTGGTTGCAGTGCTTGTCGGCGCCGCGCTTGCATCCGCTGGGTCATCGTTGCAAGGCCTCACTGGAAACCCACTCGCTGACCCTTACCTCCTCGGCGTCGCAAGCGGAGCATCCCTTGGTGCAGCAGTCGCGGTTGCGACACCAGGGCTTTCCGGGATGATTCCGGTTTGCGCAACAACGGGCGCGATGCTGTCCTTGATGATTGTTTTTGCGATAACCGGACGCGATCCGCGTGCGCATCCAGGACGATTTCTGCTTGGCGGCGTCATCGTCGGAAGCTTTTTGGCTGCGGCGGGTCAGCTTCTGTTGGCGATGACTGGAACCAGCCAGGATCGCATCGTGGCCTGGATTCTGGGAGATCTTGGCAGCGCGACATTGGAACAGGCACGGTGGGCGGCTCCGGTGATAGGTGTTGGAATCGCAGTGCTGTGGTGGTTTGGTCCGCAGGTGGATGCGATCGCATTTGGGCCAGCCCTCGCGCGAACCGTCGGTGTCAAGCTGGAAGTCCTCCCTATCATCCTGCTGACGGTCGTCGGTGTTCTCACGGCAATCGCGGTCAGCATCTCAGGCATCATCGGGTTTGTTGGTTTCGTCACGCCGCATATCGCACGCGCGCTGGTTGGCTGCGTCCAGAGACGAGTCCT
>CAIWTR010000271.1 GCA_903915615.1 uncultured Armatimonadota bacterium | reverse complement strand
GGTCTGCGGAAGCGGTTGTAGTTGCTCGCCATCGCGTGGTTGTATGCACCCGTGGTCTGTACAGCCAGGACATCGCCCTCGCCAATCACGCCCGTTGGTGTGTTCCAGATCAGAATGTCGGTCTCACAGTGCTTGCCGGCAACCGTTACAATTTGATCGCGTGGCTGGTCAGCACGATTGGCCACGAGGCAGCGATAAACCGCATCGTAGAGCTGTGGGCGAGGGTTATCGCTCATCCCGCCATCCACAGCAACATAGGTACGTGTGCCGGGCTCCTCAACAATGTTCACCTTTTTGGCTTGGCCGACGGTGTAGAGGGTTGTGCCTGCTTCGGCTACGAGGGACCGACCTGGCTCGAGGAGCAGTGCAGGCGTCTCGATGCCATATTTCTCAAATGCCGCATCCAGTGCCGAACAAAGCGTCTCTGCGAATGCCTCATAGGATGGTGGTTCGTGGTGCTCCAGATAACGGACACCAAGCCCGCCACCAAGGTCTAGCTCCGGAAGCGACTTGCCCGTCTCGGACTTTACAGTCGCGAGGAACTCAACCATGACATCGATGGCATCCGTGTGGGACTGCGTATCGAGCAGCTGCGACCCGACGTGGCAGTGGATTCCCCTCAGGTCAATCCCTGGCAATGTCAGCGCTTCTTTGATCGCTTCGAGGGCTGAGCCATCGGAGACATTGATGCCAAACTTGGAATCTTCCTGACCCGTTCGGATTCGGCGGTGCGTGTGCGGATCGATCCCCGGAGTCACACGAATCAGAATCGGTTGCACGATTCCGTGTCCGGTCGCGATACGGGAGAGGCGGCGCAGCTCGTGCGGGTTGTCGACGACAAAGCGGCCAACTCCCTTGGCAATACCAAGCTCGATTTCTTCATCGGACTTGTAGTTGCCGTGGTATAGGATGTTCTCCGGCGGGAAACCGACCGACAGCGCGGTGTAGAGCTCACCGCCGCTTGCTACATCGATATCCAGGCCTTCCTCATTGACAACCGCTGCGATGGCCTGCACCAGGAATGCTTTGGATGCGTACGAAATCCGGACATCCCCTTTATAGCGCTTGCCAAACACTTCCGTGTACTTGCGGCAGTTCTCACGGACGAGGGCTTCATCCACGACGTAGAGAGGGGTTCCAAATGTCTTTGCCAGCTCAACTGTGTCGCAGCCACCGATCTCGAGGTGACCGGCATCGTTGACCCGCTGGGTTCCTAATAGCATGACCAAAACTCCATCAAAAAAGGTTCAATCCCACGAGGGGGACGCCGGGTTATGTTACCAGCAACACAGATAGGAGGGGAGTTTGCCGGCCCTTGGATGACAGTTATGCTGAGACATCAAATAGCGCTATGAAAACTTGGAATCTTTCCGGGCTTGTTTGGTTTAGCATCAGTGATGCAACCCATTGAACTCCCGCTTGCAACCGCTGACCGCGTGGAAACGCTACAGGCACTTTTAGATGTACGCTCAACCCTTCCATTCACAGGTTATGAACTTTCACCGTGGCCTGGCGGGCGCACGGAAGGCTTGCGACGTCTCACTGCCTTTGATGTCTCCGCATACGCACGCACGCGCAACCTCGTTGGTGATGCATCCGGTGTCAGCCTGCTTGGACCCTACATCCGCCATGGACTGATAACGCTATCTGAGTGCCGGACCGTGGCCATGCGGAAATCGGGTGGAAATCCGCCCGTCAAGTTCCTGCAAGAGCTCACCTGGCGGGAGTATTACCAAAGGGTTTACGCACAGCTCGGCGATGCCATCATGCACACAAACCTGGAATCGCCAAAGGTCGAGCTCGGCAACCGCCCGCTCCCGGATGACATTCGCTTTGGAACCACCGGGCTTGCCTGCATGGATGAAAACATCAACGAACTACGGGAAACGGGTTATATGTACAACCACGCCCGGATGTGGGTGGCTTCGTACATCATCCATCACCGGAAAGTTGCGTGGCAGCACGGAGCGCAGATGTTTCTCCAGCACCTGCTCGATGGCGACCCGGCATCCAACTCTTTGGGGTGGCAGTGGATTGCAAGCACCTACAGCCATAAGCCTTATCTCTTTGACCAGGGGAATGTCCAGCGCTTTAGCGACCACTGTTCACGCTGTAGTGCCGCGCGCAATGGTAGCTGCCCGTTTCGCGAATACATCGATATTCCACCCGTAAGGGAGTATTCAAAGCCATTGCCGATGGCACAAAAAAGCCAGTCTGTTGCCATTGTTGATGATGATGAACGAGTGCCAGATTTGCTATGGGTGCACGGTGATCATATTGACATTCCTGCAAACGCTGTGCTCACCGCGTATCCAAACATCCCGGCGGTGTTCATCCTCGACACAACGCTAGCCGCGTCACGAAAGATCTCTCTCAAGCGCTTTGGCTTTCTCTATGAAAGTGTTTCAGAGGCATTCCAGCGGCACGCGGGTGGCGGAAGGATTTTCATCGGTGACCCGGTGGATGTCCTGTCATCACTTTTGGATTGCAAACACATCGCCACGACCGATACGCCTGCCGGCAGGTTCCACGAAATCCGCAATGGTGTTGAAGGCAACGGAATCACCGTTACGTGTCACACGCCTCCGAGCTTTGTCCCGGACAGCGGCCCGGTTCCAAACCGGTTTATGAAGTGGTGGAAGATGGTCGAGGATGATGTCCTTACTTTGCAGCCGCGGTTGCTCTCCTAAGCCCGATGCCAGCGAGGGCATTTAGACGCTCTTTTTGTTCCGGTGTAGCGCCTGCGCTTACGGATAGCTTAATGGTTCTAAAGGTAAACGGAGCCATCGTGACCGAAAAGCTCGTAGGTTTCCCATCTTCCGCTTCAAAGCGAAGGGTGATGGCGGTGCCAATCGATGCATTGGCGATTGCCATCCCACTTGCAGCTGCCCCAAGCATTGTCATCCCGGGTTTAATCCCTGCGATGTCAGCGGGTGACCCTTTCTGTACAAAGGACACATAGGCTTTATCGCCGGGTGTGTGGTTTGTATCGAGGACAAGGCCAAGGTAGGGGACATCCTGTTTACGCCCGGATGCCGCTACGCCAAGGCCCTCCAGCAATGGCATCGGGTCGATCATGTCAGTGGAACGCAGGAGCGAATCCATCAGCTGGCGCATCCCTTGACCGGCAACCGTTTCGGCAACGATGTCCACGCCACGCACCGGGTAAGCCTTGCCGCTGCTTCGGTAGTCATCCAACATCCGCCAAATCACATCCCAAAGCGACTTCTTCCCTGCGGTGCGATTACCGATTTCAAGGTCCATCATGAGGCC
>CAIWTR010000270.1 GCA_903915615.1 uncultured Armatimonadota bacterium | reverse complement strand
CGCATCGGTTTTCCAGAAACGGCAGCGATTCGATCGAACGCTTCCAAAATGGAGCAGCTGTTGCTACGCCCACCGCCCAAGTTATAAACCTCGCCAACACGCGGTGCTGCGACAAAGGCATCGATGAACCGTGCAACATCCAGTGAATGGATATTGTCACGAACTTGCTTTCCAAGGTAACCGAAGACATTGTAGTTACGTTCTTCGAGGTTGCACTTGACGAGATAGGACAGGAAGCCATGGAGTTCCACACCGGAATGGTTAGGCCCCGTCAGGCATCCCCCGCGCAGACAGCAGGTTGGCATATCGAAGTAACGGCCATATTCCTGAACCATGATGTCAGCGGCGACTTTACTGGCACCGAAGAGCGAGTGCTTACACTGGTCAATCGAAAGTGACTCTCGGATACCGCCAAAGTCAGCATCATCGGCATACTCCCAGCGCGTCTCAAGCTCCTTGAGTGGGAGGTAGTTCGGCGTATCGCCGTACACCTTGTTTGTTGACATGTGCACAAATGGACTTTCCGCCGCAAATTGACGGGTTGCCTCAAGCATATTCATCGTACCGACGGCGTTGGTATCAAAGTCGGCAAATGGCATCTTGGCCGCAAGGTCATGGCTTGGCTGTGCAGCGGTGTGAACAATGGCATCCGGGCGGACGGTTTCGAGTAAGCTCAGAACGCCATTCCTGTCACGGATATCCACTTCATGATGAACAAAGCTAGGAAGCTGTTGCTGCAGGCGGCTTTGATTCCAGCGGGTATCGCCATTTGGACCAAAGAAGACAGCACGACCGTTGTTATCTGCTCCGTGGATTTCCCAGCCAAGTCCCGCAAAGTGAACGCAGACTTCACTGCCAATAAGCCCGGATGACCCCGTAACCAGTAACTTCTTCATTTCTTCAATTCCTCTTGCCTAGAGACTTCCCAGCGCTTAGCCCGGTCAATCCACAAATAAATGGGGCCACGAAACAGGGATGAGTAGAACCCTAGCATCCCGTCACGATACCCCTTCCACTGAATGTAATACAGCACAAACAATCGCAACCCTTGGTATAAGAGCCTGAACGGGTTTTCCGCCTTCCGTTCATCCTTTGTGAGACGTTCAACATCTCGCTGTGTGTAGTAATTAAACTTTTGAACCACTTCTTCAACGGTGTGATTTGTGTAGTGATCGTATGGATGCTGGAAGTCGATCGAATCAGCGGAAACATCGAGGTCCTCATGCTCCAGCTTGCATGGGTAACGTGCCGTCCCCTTGCGGAACATATGGTTGCGCATACTGCGGCTCGGATGTCCAACCCCCCAGGACATCGGGAGACCAAACATATGATGTCGGCCAAGAAAGCGAATCGTATTGATGTTCGCTGGTGGATTTTCAAGAAACTTCAGTATCTCGTTTTGCAGCTCTGGTGTGAGAACCTCATCCGAATCGAGGCGAATCACCCATTCCGTTGTTGCTGCATCAAAACCGGTGTTTACATTTGCATAAATGTAATCGACTTTATCGATAACCTTTACATTCGTATATTCTGCGCAAAGGGCCGTAGTGCCATCGGTGCTTGACATATCCACGACGATGACTTCATCTGCAAAGCGGATTGACTCAAGCGTGGGGCGAAAGAACGCCGCGACATTCTTAGTTGGAATGATGACAGCAACGGTTTGGCGTGGCATGTTAGCGGGATTCCTCAGAATCAAACCACGCAATGGTTTCTGCCAATCCGCGATTGATGTCCCATTCAGCCGTAAAACCAAGTGACTGAAGCCTGGATGTATCCGTCGTCCAGCGCTGTGCATCCCCGATCCAGCTTGCCCCCGTCGTTTCAATCCTGCAGGTCGCGGAAAGGCCACGGGCATCAATGATACGACTGGCGAGGTCAAGAATACTCATCGGGGCGCCCCCCGAGACATTGTAAGCTTGCCCACATTCGCCATATACAGCGAGGTGCAGAAAAGCTGAAACAGCATCACGGACATAGGTGAACTCACGGACTTGTTGACCAGATCCCAGCACGGAAAGTACATCCGGATTGCTTCCCAGTTTTCGCAGGAAGTCCAAAATCACAAATCGGGCCATCCGGGGTCCGTAAGCATTGAAAATGCGGGCGGCGACTCCCGGTACGCCGTAGACGCTGTGATGGCAGTTCATCACGTGCTCGGTTGAGAGCTTGCTGAAGCCATATGGTGAGATGGGCCTAAGCGCCGTGGTCTCGCGAATAGGCAGCTCAGCAGGTTCACCATAGACAGCCGCGGATGACGCGACCACAACTTTTTTCAAACCCGTTAGCCCGCGGCAAGCACGAAAGACGTTGTATGACCCTCCAGCATTAGCATCAAAGTCATAGTCCGGATTCTCAACCGAGCCAGGCACGGATGCATTCGCTGCAAAGTGGAAGACATATACCGGGTCGACATCCTTGAAGATCCGGTCGACTTGGTCACGATCAGTCACATCTGCGGTGATGCAAGAGATTCCAGTAACGTGGCTGAGATTTGACCATTTTCCGGATTGCAGGTTGTCGATGACGGTAACGATTGCGCCGTGGCCGGCAAGGACATCCACGAGATGCGACCCGATAAAGCCTGCGCCACCCGTAACGATGACGTTTTTGTTAGCGAACTGTGATTCCTGAATCATGGATGAGTCCTCTCATTACGCACGGTTTCATACAGCTGTAGTAGTTGAGATGTGACGGCAGGGACAGAGTACTTTGCAGCGACGAGGGCTTTTCCATTCGCGCCGTAACGCTCAGCCATCTCAGTATTGGTGAGAACAGTGATGATTGCAGCAGCCACTGCAGCTCCATTTTGCTCCGCAGCCAAACCAGCCTCATTGCCTTCAATGAGCTCGGGAAGCCCATGTGCCCGGCCACCAACCACTGGCTTTCCAAGGCTCCACGCTTCGAGATACACGGTCGGGAGAATTTCCGACATACTTGGCATACAGAATACATCGGAGGCTGCAAGGGCATCTGCCTTTTCCTGAGCTGAAACTTTGCCTAAGTAGTGAACATTTCCCGGGGTGTTATCGAAGACTCGAACTTCTTCAACACTCCCAGGTCCGATAAAGACAAACTGTGCATCCGGGAGAGCTTGCGTCACAGCAGCTACCGCATCAAGTACAGCCGCTGCCCCTTTTTGTGGCATCATCCGTCCAACGTAGACGACAAGCGGAGCACTTCCGAATCCATGTCGTTCCCTAAATGATGCTGAGTTTGTAGCTGTGGGAAGGTCGGGTGAGACGCCAATGGTCGCGACCCGCCGAGTTTCAATACCAAGACTAATGAGGTAATCGGAGTCGGTTTGGACGAGGCCTATGACGCGATCGCATTTTTTGTAATGGCGTACATCGGCTGCCGCATCTCCCCACTGTCCAGGGTGCACAAACGGCGTATTGATATATGGTTTGCCGCAAGCCTCTGCGGCTTCTCGAAAGAGCCAGCCGAGGAGTCCGTTTGCCAATGAATGAACAACATCGCACTTAGAAACCAGTGCAGCAGCGCGTTTCCAGTAGAGCGCCCGGAAAAAGAGATAGGCCACCGACTGCATTCTGGCGAAGTCTCTTCGCACAATCGGGACGACACGAAGCGAACATGGCAGTAGGCGAATCTTATCGACAAAGGACCTCGGGCAGATGGCAGTCACAGGGATTCCGTTGTCATCAAAGTCATCGTGTTGCGGTGTGAGCAGCGAGTCGAAGAGAACAGCGAGAAGCTTGCTACCTGTGTATGGTGCAAAGTTTGCCGCTGCGACAGAAACATGGTGACCTTTAGCTAAAAACGCCCT
>CAIWTR010000269.1 GCA_903915615.1 uncultured Armatimonadota bacterium | reverse complement strand
GTCACTTGGAAATTCCGAAATCCGGAATGGACCCTTGAGTGGAATCAGCCTGGCGAAGCGAATGAGCGCCTCGAAGGCGAATGGGGAGCAACGTACTACGGCACCAAGGATGACCTTATCCTCACCGGTGGCGATGGCGGAGCTGATACCGAACCCAAGGCGATCGACTATGTTCCACCAACAGGTGGCTTCAAGCATGAAGTTGAGCCTGACAATGTCGATGTTACTGAAAAGCATCGTCGTAACTGGCGCAAATGTATCAAGACACGTGAGCTGCCTGTTTCCGACATCGGAATTCAGTACAAGACCATCATCCTCCCGATCATTGCCAACATCGCGTATGTGGTCGGCCGGGAGCTTACATTCGATCCAAAGACGAACCGCTTCATCAATGATGAGGAAGCAAACCGCTTCC
This sequence comes from uncultured Armatimonadota bacterium, assembly GCA_903915615.1. Classification (GTDB taxonomy): domain Bacteria; phylum Armatimonadota; class Armatimonadia; order Armatimonadales; family Armatimonadaceae; genus CAIRTT01. The sequence continues at coordinate 2,114 of CAIWTR010000269.1, read as the reverse complement.
TAAGCGATCCGTACCGTGAACCATGGAGCCTGAAAGGGTACTAGGAATGAACCGTTCAACATTGATTTATGCTGATTTTGGCAAGCTTGCTGACCAGATGTCAGGCACAGACCCTGTGTCATCCAAAGCGGCGAAGCATGAGATGGAAGTCTCGACGCACGCTTCGGCGGCTCCTGGACAAGGCGCAGCGCGTGCTAAGGCAGCGAAGGCTCTCGTCGATGTCGCTAAGAGCAACCGCCCACGTCTGGTGCGCGCACATGCGCTTCGCCTTATTGGGTTTGTTGGTAGCAAGGCGGATGCAGCTGCGGTCGCTGGCCTTACCAAGCATCCAGAACTTGGTCAGGATGCAAAGATTGCGGTCAAGCGCATCCAAACATCGAAGTAAACTCGCACCCTAACGCAAATTAGCCCTTCACTCTGAGCAATCAAAGTGAAGGGCTAATTGCATTTCTATCGACCGTAAGCTGCACCAAAGAAAATAATTGGTCTCTAAACCGAACCTGCATTTACGGTTTTCTTGGAGTATCCCCAGCGCAAACCTTGGGCAGAATGTCCTTGCAGCGCTGTGCCCAGACATCGGCGAGCGACAAAACATTCGCTTTATGGGCCTTGGCTTCTGTAGCGCCAACAGCGATCAGAAGTGTTCCCTTGAGCAGGATGTCAGCACGGACGCGTGAAACGGCACGTACGGTGATGTCAGATGCCTTGATAGGCTCTCCAATGGCGGTTCGTAGGCGCTCACTGATGACATCGGCGCGTGCAGCAGCACTCAGCCCAAACTCAGTTGTCCGGAGAACCAAAACCTGTTCACCCGCAGCGAGTACAACACCCTTATCCTCAGCAAATGCTCCCAAAGACAACAAGGAAACAAGGACAACCATAATCACTTTAAGCATCGTCGACCCCTCTACCTACCTGGATTCCCAGATCTTTATCCAAGTAATATTCCACGCATCCGGTGCGTGAAACTAATACCCTCAGAATACAGCAATTTGATCAGCAGATATAAGCACGAATTTTGGTAGGTCATTGTGACCACATGTTTACACCGGGAGTGACCAATACGGACACAAGCTTAGCCTTCATTCGGACCACTCTTGTGCGCTCATCAACCGGCTTATGAATAGGACCGATATGCGATGCTAAGTAACGCGTCTACCCAAGCTTGAAGTGGGCTACCAGATCCGCAGCAACCTTTGCATTCATCCCAGGTACTTTGGCAATCTCATCCACCGCTGCAGACTTGAGCCGATCAAGACTCCCATAGAAGCGCATCAAGGCTCTGCGACGCGTTGGACCGATTCCAGGAATCTCATCCAGCAGGCTCATGTTTGCAGCTCTTCCACGGACATTGCGATGGTAGGTGATGGCGAAGCGGTGCACTTCATCCCGGATGCGTTGCACGAGAAACAAACCGGCGCTTCCACGGTTTAGCTCAATTGGTGCTTCTGCTCCCGGAAGCCAGAGCTGCTCAAACTGTTTAGCCAGACCCACAACAGGAAAGTCGTAGCCATAGGAACGCATCGCATCAACCGCGGCGCTGACCTGCCCTTTACCACCATCAACTAGGATCAAATCTGGGACGGCGGAAAACTTGGGATTACTAGCCTGCATATGCGCAAAGCGCCGACTAAGCATCTCATGCATCATTGCAAAGTCATTTGGATCCCCTTCGCTTTGCTCAATCTTGAACCGGCGATAGGCATCCTTCCGCGGCTTACCACGGTCGAAGACCACCATCGCACCAACGGCATGCCGACCTTGCACATTTGAGTTGTCATAGGCCTCAATCCGCGTCAGGAGGTTTCCAGTCATCCCAAGCGCAGTCGAAAGCTCAAGGAGCGCCATATCAATGCGTGACTGCTCTTCCGCCGCCGCATCCCGGATCTGCCTAAGAACAAGTTCAGCATTATTGCTCGCCATATCCAACAGGCGACGTCGTTCGCCGCGCTCTGGGACATGAAGGGTGACCTTAGCTCCCTTCTTTTGGCGCAGCCAGGACTCAATGATCTCCATCTCCTCAAGATGTCTAGGAAGGAGAATTTCGCTCGGGACAAATGCCGCATCTTGGTAATACTGTTTAACGAACTCAGCGGTGGCTTCCGTAATGCCTG
>CAIWTR010000268.1 GCA_903915615.1 uncultured Armatimonadota bacterium | reverse complement strand
GAGCGCAAGGCTCCTCAGCAACAAGCTGCTGGAGAGTCCAAATGGGATGGCCACCGCATTCGAACCTATGACATCGATGGCTACACGTTTCTCGTCGGTGAAAATGCAACATCCAATGACTACCTCCTCACGCGTGTCGCGCGGCCGCAGGACATTTGGATGCATATCCGAGCAGGAACCGGGGCCCACGGGGTTATCCGTGTTGACAGCAAGGAAACGAAAGTCCCGGAGAAGCTGATTCGCCGAGCGGCGGCGATTGTGGCTGCCAAGTCGGATGCAACCCGCCACGCAAGTGTTGCCGCCGTCGATGTCGCTGAGCGGAGACATGTGCGGAAGCCGCGCGGGGCGAAGCCTGGGATGGCGGTGTATTCGCAGTGCCGGACCATCGATGTCGCGCCAGACCTGGGTCACTAGCTGACAGGCAATCCAAGAGTGTCCCAACTGACATCTGACCTTTGGTAGGATGCGGTATGAACCGTGGATGTCCGCTTGAAAAGATCGTCACCCGGGGCGTGGAGCTTGGCGCGTATCCGGGAGCAACATTGGTGGTGATGCAGGGCCAGCGCATCATCGCGGATATCGCCGTTGGAACCATCGATGGCGTGCGCCGCGTTACACCTAATACCCTCTACGATTTAGCAAGCCTGACAAAGCCTCTCGCAACGGCCGCGGTCATTTCCGATCTTTTGCGCAGTGGCGATGTTCTCCTTTCGCAGACCGTGGGAGAGATTCTTGGCCCGGATGCCGGCCGATTGAAGTCCCGGACTCTTATCCAACTGATGACGCATACAAGCGGGTTACTTCCTCACATCCCGTGCTACGACTATGGGCTGGGTCTTGATGCCGCAGTCGATGCGATTGTCCGCTCAGATAGCGAGCCAGCCGGGACGATTTACCGCTATTCCTGTCTTGGCTATATTGTTTTGGCGAAGATCATCAAGGTCATCACGGGACAGCCTTTAGATGTTGCTGCACGTGCGCGATGCTGGGATCCGCTGGGGTTGGCTTCTTTAACATTTGCTCCAAGTGGCGTTGTTGCCCCGACGCGTTCACTCGAGGGCCCGGAGGGTCATCCGGTGGAGCTTATTGGCATCGTCCATGATGGAAATGCGCGTGGGATTGCCGCGGGTGGAAGCGGGGATGTGAGTGGGAATGCGGGATGTTTCGGGACGGCCCGGGATGTTGCGGCATTTGGATGTGCGGTTCTGTCGGGCAGCTGGCTTGGGATGCCTTTGTCGAAGCGCTGGCTCACGGATCAAAGTCAGCCGGCGGGGCACAGTCTGGCGCTGTTTGCAGGGGCGAACCCGCTGGTTCCTAAGGGTGAGCTGTTTGGCGATGCTGCAGTCGGGCACAGTGGGTACACCGGGACTACTTTGTTGTTGGTTCCTGAAGTGGACACGGTTATCGCGCTTTGTACAAATGCGGTTTATGCCGACAAGGATGCATTTCTCATTCACCGGAGGCGGATTATGAATGTCATCGCAGGGAACTTGAATTAGGCTTGATAGCAGGGGGCGATACTGGGTTTCTCAGATATCGATGCATGGTCTACGGAATGCACGATATACAAGCGGTTGTGATGGCGCGCTCTAGCTGTGCGCGTGGTGTTTGTGTTAGCTGGAATGTTTAGGATTGATGGATTCATCCATAGTGTTTTGATGTAAATCGACCGATAACGTCGGTGGGGTATTTGTAATGGGAAGATTGACACTGGAAACTTTCCGCGAGGCAGTCGCGGTTCAAGGATGGAAGATGACTCCGCAGCGCATCGCGATTGTTGAGTATGTGGCCAATTCTTTACATCACCCAACCGCTGAAGACATTTGTATCCATGTCAATGAGCGCTTCCCGATGACATCCCGTGCAACGGTCTACAACACCCTCCACCTCCTGCGTGACTACGGCTTGCTCCAAGAAATCAATGAAGCAGGCGTGATCCGTTTCGATCCGAACATTCGTGATCACCATCACTTCATCTGCACCGGCTGTGGCTCTGTCCGAGACATCCCGCAAGAGCTGGTTAACATCGTTTTCTCGACGGAAGCGACCGATTTCCAAGCGGATGACATCGAAGTCGTCGTCCGCGGACGCTGTGTTGTCTGCAAAAGCCTTGGGAATGTTTTCGTTGCGACTAGCTAGTCCTAGTTACCCCACATCCTTATGAAAAACCGCCCTATATGGGGCGGTTTTTTGTTTTTAGTTGATGTGCGATTCCGCACAATTAAATCCCCCTAAACCGGCCACTTCTTTCCCATAATCCTAAAGAGATACTTGCCCTCGTGCTGCAACATCTCCACCAGCTCAGCGCTCCCCTGTGCATCAAGACCAGCGCTGTAATACACCACTCCAACCCAAGCCAAGGCCATCAGTGCAGCCGCAGGCAGTGCAACAACCGCAAAGCCTCCGGTTATCGTCCGTGTAAACGATGCCCGCTTGTTCAGCGCCGCCCAGATGGACAAAATAACCGTTAACAATGTCGGAAGTGCGAGAACGAAGCCCGCGGCAATCGCCGCCATCGGGAGAATGGAACCAGCATCGCCAGTCATCCCATTCATCGCCCCTACGGTGTAGCCAACTGACATCCCTGTGACCGCACCACTCACCACCATCGCGAGGGCTATCCCTGCAACCGATGCCACAAATGGCCCTGGTGCAAGGCGATTCCCGGCAACAAATCTTGGCGAGCGTACGACTGCTGCAGTGATCGCTCCAAGGATGAGCATCCAGACCAGGTTCGACAGCAGTATCAAGCCAACCCCCTGACCAATAATCAGCCGGGTGATCAGCTCCAACCCATAAACGCCGCGGTCCGATCCCTTCTGACTGGTTTCGCGAATTTCATCTCCCAGTTTTGCCGACTCAATCACCCGGGCAGCAAATGCCGCTTCACCATGTTGTGTAGCAAAATCCACAAAACGCTTTCTGTTGATCCCTCTGGCTACATTTGCTTCCTCAGCAGTGGGGCCATCCGTACGCGTTTGCTTTGCCTTGACTGGCATCATCCCGCCAGGCCGCATCCGGCTGGTATCAAGCATCGCGCCGCCAACCAGCGAGCCAATCATCGTCGTCGACTGGTTCCGCACCTTCTCCGAAACATCAAAGAGGTCACGGCGCAGTGACAATCCCTCGGCAAACCTGCCCTGCAGCTCCATCCGGATTGCCTCAGCTGCTACAACCCGAGAAAGCTCCCGCATGCTGGAGTAGTGTGGGAAGAGGATTGCTGCCGAGATAGCCATTTCCGATATCAACCCAGCCTGACCGTACATCGCCCTGTTGACGGTGCGGTTGGCGATGAACTCTTCCGGGATGTACTCACGCCACACAGGCATTGTCGCCGCTACATGAAGTGCCGCAAACGCATCCTTGTCTTGGCGGAGCTCGGTATATGCCATCGCCCGAAGGAGCGGAAAATACGCGTTATCCGGGTCGACACGCTCCCCTTCAAGACATTGCTCGATAAAGCGCTTTACCGCAGCGGCATCACTGACCTTTTGCTTACCTGCGACGGTTCCCGTTTTTGGAACCGGCCTATTTTCAAGAAATTGGGCTGCATCGGCACGATGCACCAGCACTTCCCCCTGCGACTCAGCACGCAAAGTTGCCGCTAGAATTTCTGGATGATCGGGAAACTTCTTAGCGACCGAGCGTAGCTGCTCAGCGCGCTCCTGAGAACCCACTACCCCTTGCGTGACGACTTGTGACACATTCCCACGCAGCGCACCGCCAAACTGAATGGTGGCATCATCCGAGTGGGCCGCGACGAATGCCCGCTCTTTGATGCGCTCAGATTCCGTGCCCTGAAAGATTGCCAGTGAGTTGATTCCGCCAAGCATTTTGAGCTGCGATGTGGCCATATTGGCCGTCTTTGGCCAAATCACGGCAGCACCGAGGCTTAGAACAACGATGAGTGAACACGCGACTTTGACCGGGGAGACCCGTGGCCCAACACGCTGGCCCGCGGCTTGGGAATCAATTTTACGGCCGCCCTTCGCATTCAGATCAGCCCCAACTCCGGCATCCGTGAGCTGGCGTAAACGGTCAATGGCATCCTGTGAAACCGTACTAGGCTCGGTGCTTTCGTTATCCTTGTGTTTCAACATCTGCCATGTTCCCCCGCTAAATCCGCATTTAGCCCGATATTATCCCGAACCTAATCGCGTATCCTCTGAGCCAGCCACGTACACCTCGGGACCGTTCGGTGGTTCTTCACCGCCATCTCCAATGCCCGCTTTGACCCAACCAACACCGCCAGCTTCTTCGCACGGGTCAGCGCTGTGTAGAGCAAATTCCGCTGCAACATCACGTAGTGCTGCGTATGCATCACCACAATCGCCACCGGAAACTCCGACCCCTGTGACTTGTGCGTCGTCATCGCATACGCCAGCTGGAGCTGATCCAAATCCGCCGCGCCGTAGTGAACCGGCCCCTCAGGATAACGAACCTCAAGCTCGAAATCGTTTGGATGCACGGAACTGATCACCCCGATGTCGCCATTAAAAACATTCTTTTCGTAGTCATTCACGCGCTGCAATACACGATCACCCACACGGAAGATGTTCGCGCCGCGGACCAGCTCAGCCTTGCTGGGATCCGGTGGGTTGACACGTGCCTGCAAAACCTCATTGAGATTCCGAGCACCCGCTGTCCCGCGTTGCATTGGGACCAACACCGTTGCATCCCCGCTCTGCCACCCAAGATTCGGAAGGCTTTTCGTAACAACACCCGCAACCTTGAGCGGGATGTCATCTGCTTCATCCACTTCTAAAAGGACGCAGTCGATACCATCTTTGATCGCCGATGGCGCATGCCAGCGCGGACTCCGCCCACTGTTAACATCGTGGGCGCTCGTGATTATCCGGCTCTCCGCTGCCTGCCGGAAGACGTCGGTTAGACGCGAAACGGGCACCACGCCGCTCGCAATCAAGTCCGCCAAAATATTCCCCGGCCCCACACTTGGCAGCTGGTCGACATCCCCGACCAACACGACCTGAGCGCCATCTGGGACCGCATCGAAAAGGGCATCCGCGAGGGCTAGGTCCAGCATCGATGCCTCATCCACAATAATCACATCTGCGACCAACGGATTGCCTTTGTTATGCTCAAATGCCCGCAGCTCAGGCTTCCACGAGAGCAGGCGGTGGATGGTCTTTGCTTGTCTTCCCGTAACCTCGGATGCGCGCTTGGCAGCACGCCCCGTCGGACTTGCCAGCAAGACTTTCCGGTGCTGCGCTTCAAACGCCCTCACCAGAACATTTGTGGTCGTCGTCTTTCCCGTACCCGGGCCGCCCGTGAGGACCATCACACTCGCATTCAGCCCCCGGAGCACCGCCTGCCCCTGCTGCTCCGAGAGACTCTTTGCATTTTCAATCGTCCCTAAAAGCTCGGCAAGCGCATTGTCCCCAAGGGGAACCGGTTTGTTTCGCAGCAACGCCTTAATGCGTTCGGCAAGGCGCAGCTCTGTCTGGTAAATCCCTGGGATATAAATCCGCGGGTTCAGCTCAGAAATGCCTCCCGATGGAACATCCATGCCTTCGATATCTGCGCGTAGCTCCGCCTTGACAAGGGTTTCATCGAGGGCAGCACGCACCAGCGCCGGGTCTGCCCCGAGCATTTGCGGCTCACACGCGAAAGCGAGCAGCTCATCCTGATACATAAAGCAGTGACCATTGGCATCCATGGATGACTGCAATGTATACAAAAGCCCGGCACGCAGGCGCTGCGGGGCATCGAGAGGCATCCCAATCCTTTGCGCCAGCTGATCTGCCGTACGAAAACCAACACCCCAGAGCTCATTGGCCACGCGGTACGGATTCGTGCGGACAATCGCCTCTGACTGGTCGCCGTATTGCTTGTGAATTTTATGCGCGAGGCTGGGGGTGACACCATTTCCTTGGAGGAACAGCATCAGGCTTTGAACCGCCTTTTGGCCCTCCCAAACCTTGGTCAGACGGTCCAGCGAGACGCGTCCAAGGCCTTGGATTTCATGCAGGCGATGTGGTTCACGGTCGAGAATATCAAGCGTCTCGGCACCAAAGCGCGCCACGATTTTCTTTGCGGTCGCGGGTCCGATTCCTTTGACGAGGCCGCTGCCGAGGTATTTCTCGATGGCGGCAACCGTCGCAGGACGGATGCTCTCCACGCGTTCGGCTTTGAACTGCCGACCGAACTCAGGGTGTTTGACCCAGCTTCCGATGCACTTTATGGACTCACCGGGCACGGGGCTTGGAAATGTTCCGACAACGGCGATGGGATCGGAGTTCTTGCCGCGGGGGCCATCCGTGTCGATGATCTTGACAACGCCATAGCCATTTTCAGCATTATGGAATGTCACGCGTTCGATGACGCCTTCAATCGTGACCTGCCCATCAGTAGCATCTACGGCGATGAGTGGAACCTGACCGGGGCTGGACATATGCCTGCATTCTAGCCGTTTACGACCGACCGGCCCATGGGCATTTGTGACACCATTTTAAGAGGGTTGGGATCGGTTTATGCATCATGGATGTCGACTTACTGCACAATCACCCCGCTATAAGCACACTTGTGGTGAAATACAGGCATGCCTGATCTCCTCGTGCCTCTGTACAAGCTGCCATCCAGCAAGGCGCTCACCGAAAATCTTGCCAAAGAAGGCATCATTATCCGGCGGGCCTTCCCCTTCGACCTTTCGCGGACCCGTAGATTCATCGCCGAGACAGTCAGTGTGTCATGGGCGGATGAATCCGAAGCCGGCTTTGCACGCCAGCCGATTACGTGCTGGGTCGCCATCGCAGATGGCCAGGTCAAAGGCTTCGCCTGCGTCGATGCCACCATGCGTGGGATGTTTGGTCCTACCGGCGTATGTCCAACCCTGCGCGGAAAAGGTGTCGGCAAGGCGCTGCTTTTACACGCGCTCAGCGGACTTTGGGAGATGGGCTATGCCTATGGCGTCATCGCCGGCGCTGGACCAATCGAGTTCTACCGCAAGGCCTGCGGCGCGATCGAGATCCCGGACAGCGTCCCGGGCATCTACCAACACATGCTAAAGGATGATGGTAAAGAAGGAACGCGTTAGTGTCATCCCGTAACGACTGGCCACTAATCCCAGGAACGGTCATCGCACACTCCAGTG
>CAIWTR010000267.1 GCA_903915615.1 uncultured Armatimonadota bacterium | reverse complement strand
CACCCTGACCGGGTTCAGTGTCGAAAAAATGGTGACCTTCTTCGATGGCCTGACACTGACAAACCGTGAATCCATCATCGCCAAGCAAATCGTCAAGGAAATCCGTGAGCGCCTGGGCTTCCTCTACTCCGTGGGGCTTGGTTACCTCACGATGGACCGTAGCGCCAACACACTCGCTGGAGGCGAAGCACAGCGCATCCGCCTCGCGACGCAGATCGGTTCCGGCTTGATGGGAGTTCTGTACATCCTAGATGAACCATCAATTGGACTACATCAGCGCGACAACACCAAGCTGGTCCAAACCCTGACACGCTTGCGTGACCTTGGCAACACGATTCTCGTTGTTGAGCATGATGAAGAAACGATGGCTGCCGCGGACTGGTTGATCGATATCGGACCGGGAGCAGGTGTACATGGAGGCAGGGTTGTGGCAGAAGGCCCACCAGCCGACATCTTGGATGCCCCTGAATCCGCCACCGCTGCATTCTTATCGGGTCGACGGATGATTGCCATCCCCAAAGTCCGCCGGGAAGGCAATGGCAAATCGCTCATCCTCAAAGGCGCTAGAGGACATAACCTCAAAGGCGTAGACATAGAGATCCCGCTTGGCTCGCTGGTTTGTATCACTGGCGTCTCTGGCTCTGGTAAGTCCACGCTCATCCAGGAGACGCTGTATCCAAAGTTGATGCAGCAGATTTACCGCTCGCACATGATTTCCGAAGCGCACGATTCGCTTACCGGCATCGAGCATATTGAGAAGATTGTCGATATCGACCAGTCACCTATCGGGCGCACACCGCGCTCAAACCCGGCGACGTACACGGGCTGCTTTGATGTCATCCGGGATCTCTACGCATCCACCCAGGAAAGCCGTGTCCGTGGCTATGGCCCAGGACGATTTTCGTTTAACGTCAAGGGTGGCCGCTGCGAGGCGTGTAAAGGCGACGGCATCCTCAAAATCGAGATGCAGTTCCTACCAGATGTCTACGTTCCCTGCGAAGTCTGTAATGGAAAGCGCTACGCCCGCGAGACGCTGGAAGTCAAGTATAAAGGTAAGTCGATTGCTGAAGTCCTCGATATGACTGTCGGGGAAGGCGTAGAGTTTTTCTCTGCAGTTCCGAGCATTGCGAGAAAGCTGCAGACAATCGCCGATGTCGGCCTTGACTACATCAAGCTTGGTCAGCCGGCGACGACGCTCTCCGGCGGCGAAGCGCAGCGCGTAAAGTTGGCGACTGAGCTCGGCAAGAAGCTGCAGGCGAAGACGCTTTATATCCTCGATGAGCCAACGACAGGTCTGCACTTTGCGGACATCGAAAAGCTCCTTCTGCTCCTGCAACGCCTTGTGGATGGCGGTTCAACAGTCCTCGTGATTGAGCACAATCTCGACATCATCAAATGTGCGGACTGGATTATCGACATGGGTCCAGAGGGCGGTGATGGCGGCGGACACGTTATTGCCAAGGGAACTCCCGAAGATGTCGCCAAGGTCAAGGGTAGCTATACCGGTCAATACCTCAAGCCCGTCCTTCAAGGGAAGAGCCTGGTTCAAAAGGCGTAACCGCAATCATGCCACCGCAGTTTCGTCTTAGAAAGCCGACGGTGGCCGATGCTCCCTTTATTGTCTGGCTCGATACACCCGCGGCCGTGCGGGAGCATGTCCTTATGGCGACACCTCCGACGCTCGAGCAGGCTGAGAGTGTTATCGAGCGCTGGCTGACGTTTCGTGACCCGTTTGGCTACTTCATCATCGAATTCGGGAGTGACAATCGCCCGGTTGGCTGGGTTCATGCGAAGCCGTGTGTCCATCTAGATGGCGCTATCGAGCTCGGCTGGCGCCTCCACCCGGATGTCTGGGGCAATGGGATCGCGACCGCTGCGGCAAAGCAAGTCATCGCCGAGTTCCGCCAGCTGGATCCAGCTGTGACATTTACAGCATCGACATTACAGTCAAATGT
>CAIWTR010000266.1 GCA_903915615.1 uncultured Armatimonadota bacterium | reverse complement strand
TTGGTTTTCGTATTGCATTGTAAAACTCACCTTCAAACAAGAAACGGCAGGCCTTGTATGCGCGGCCGTGATGGCGTTTACGCCGATGTTCGGTCACATGCATGGAAACATTTCGAACGAGCCGATGGCAATGGCATTGGTGACGGCAGCGTTGTATGTGGGATTCCGGGCCAAGCAGACGGCTAAAAGCCAGCTCTACATTCTCGCTGGAGCTCTCTTTGGACTTGCCTTGGTAACCCGACTGACTGCTGGTATCTGGCTTCCAGGCCTTCTGATGGTCACAATGTCCAAAGCTTCAATGAAGAAGTCAGTGCTAATGCTCATTCCCGGCATAGCGCTTCCTGTATTGCTGTGGATGCTGATCAACCAGATGACGCTTGGCGTGCCATTGATTCGGACATTCCATAGACCGCTGTTGGATGCATCCCACTCACTGGGACAGCTCCTCGGGACTGGTATTCAAATCCAAGGCGCCGGTGTAACGCTGAGTGCGCCTGTCATCCTGTTGTGGGTAGGGGGCTGTGCGGCAATTCCGATGTGGCTAATGCAATTCCACATGGGGATTGATTTGGTCACGTGGTCAAGCATCAGTATTTTGATGTCGCTTGCGGTTCTCCTCATCAATTTGGATGTTGCCAGCAAGGCTCGACGACGAATGTTGCCAGGCGTGCCAGCAGAATCGATCGTCGTACGGATGGCCGGATTGCTTGCAATCGTGCTCGCTGTCACAGGACTTCTGCAGCAGCTGTTGTACTCGGACTGGGATGTCGTGTTTTCTACGGGGCGCTACTCGATTGCTGCCGCCCTCGGTGGTGCACTCTTGATAACGGGTGCGATTGAACGAATCAAGAACTCCCGTATCCATACAGGTGCTGCGGTGGTTGTCGTGGCAGGGCTGATCGCTTTCGATGTGTTTAGCGTTGGTACCGTCCGCGCGTTCTATCGCGATAAGCCAACGCAAGATGCTATCCAATACGTAGAAAAAGCGGACTAAGTCGCGTTAGGCTATTTTACTGGCGGGGATTTGGGCTTCACGGGTGGATTAGGGTCGATTGCTTTCACTGTGGCCAAGGCTTCTTTGCCTGAAGCGGACTAAGTAACGTTAGGCTATTTTACTGGCGGGGATTTAGGCTTCACGGGTGGGTTAGGGTCGACTGTTTTCACGGTGGCCAATGCTTCTTTGCCTGAAGCGGACTAAGTAGCGTAAGGCTATTTTACTGGCGGGGATTTAGGCTTCACGGGTGGATTAGGGTCGACTGTTTTCACGGTGGCCAATGCTTCTTTGCCTGAAGCGGACTAAGTCCCGTTCGGCTATTTTACTGGCGGGGATTTAGGCTTCACGGATGGATTAGGGTCGACTGTTTTCACGGTTACCAAGGCTTCTTTACCGGGATACGCGATGGAAATCTTGCTCGTTCCCGCCCGCATCACACGGAGTCTGCCTCCCTGGTCGATGAACACACCCTTGCCATCCGTGCCCCAGATTCCCGTTTCCACCGGGCGCCCACTGGTGTCCTTAAGATCGCTCACATCGCCAATCGCCAATGGGCTTTGCGCGAGGCCCGTGATTGCGAATGGTTCTGCACTTCCTGCAGGTGGCTCTCCTGAAATGAGGAGGGCATCCGCGACAGGACGCTGTGAACCATCCGATGGTGAATTCACCACAAGGTTTCTCGCGATGGCAGCACTACTTCCACCGCCATCGAGGTTTAAGCCCTGCGTGGCCCCTTGTGAAATCAGGATTGCCGCAAGCTCCGACAGCGACGCACCGCGGCTAAGAGTCGCTTGACGACCATCGACGGTGACAAGGACAACACTGCCATCCGGGCGAATTCCCACGGCTGTACGCGGATGCCGAACGGTACTAAACGACTCCGACATCTTTTCTTGTTTGTAGCGAACATCAACCTTGCCATTTGTCAGGATGCGGGGAGCCCCGGTAACTGCATCCGAAATGTCTTCGGCAAGCGGCGCATCGGAATCGAGAGGCTTAAGCTCGCAAGACACGACCGCTGTGCTTCCGTCGACAATGATTGGTCTTAGTAAGTCATATGTCTGCTGCCCGATGGCGATTACGACCGTATTTGCCGGAATCATCACCTGTGGGACTTTTTCGGTCAGCGACACGCGACCACTCACACTACCCGTTTGTAGTGAGCCGTTTGGAACATCCAGCTGGAGCCAATAGCGATTATCCAGCTTCACCGTTTCCTTGCCGAACTGGGATGTAAACGCGATGTTTTCTGCCATCGCTTCTGGCTTTCGGTTAAGCCCATTCAGTGGAATGGAAACGGCACCAATCGTAACTGTGGCCTTGAAGGCGTACGAAGCGATCGCATAGGAGCCGTTTTTCAGCCGAAGAAATGATGAACGCTGCTTGGTTGGCTCTGTGATGAGGTTTCCATCCTCCATGTGGAGGCCAATAGGGTTTCCAGCAAACGGAAAGAAACCGGCATTCACCGCTGCGAGTGCTTTCCGCCGGGATGCCAATTTTGAAACGACTTCCCGGCCTAATGTGGCATCCGTGTCCCAGACGGTATCGCCGGCAAGGGCCGCACTAATCCGAACGCCCGGCACGTGCGTGTCTACATCAAATGTATGGACAGCCAGCGGACCGGCAGGGTGATCGACAGGATAGAGATCCTGCTTGAGGACCACTCCTTGCCCGAGGATACGCTCGTAGTGGATGGCTTCCGGCGCCCAGGCGCGTACTCCGGTGCACGTCGCCGTCATCAGGACGAGTGCTGTTTGAACCGCATTACGACGAAACATCGGCAGCTCCAATAAAGTCCACGGTGCATGTAACCGCTTGTGGTGACAGAGCCAGACTAAGGTGATCTGTCCCTTCAATCATAGTCACGTTTTGGGGCGTGATGGCATCGATGAGGTGACTGGATGTCGGCATAAAGGCATCCCGCTCGGCAAGAATCAGCTGTGTTGGTACCGTCAATGGGCGCTTTTCCACAATACGACCGGGCCAGCCGCCGGTACGCATCATCGCTGCAAGGGCATCCAAGTCGTTCTGACCCCGCTCTGCAAAGGTACGGAATGTCCGTCCAATCGACGATGAAATCAAGTCTGGCCGCGATGTTGAGAGGGCATCCGCGATCCACATCGGCTCCATGGGAGGAGGATAGGTGTCGATGATCTTGTCACCAACGCCGATGAGGGTAAGTGATTTGCACTTCTCAGGGTGAAGCATTGCAAACTGTAAAGCGATGGCCGCTCCCATCGAAAACCCGACGACATGCACGCGACCTGCTTCTAACACGCTCAACCCTGCAAGAAGGTCATCCATGTGGACCAATGGGAAGTAGGCACCATGGACGTGGGGTTTGTCACTCTGACCATGGCCACGGAGATCCGGCCCAAACGGAGAATAACCAGCATCCAGAAAGGCTCTGACCCAGCCAGCTCCGTACCAGTTACGGCGAAATGAGCTTGAAAATCCATGAATGCAAAGGACATCCGGGACTTGACTTCCCGCCTGCTGCCAATGGATGGAGAGACCGTCAGAATCGACAATTGTGGATGTCAGTTTAATGGCGTCGGACACGAGAGTTAGTATACATTTACCGTGTGTTTTCAAGGCTATGGGGTGGCAGAAAATAGGGCATCACGGTGGTACACTTCGCCCATGTCTTCGCTGATTCAAGGACCTTCCTTTTCATCCGAACCGGATGCACGTGGCCACTTTGGCCCTTTCGGTGGACGCTTCGTTCCCGAGACGCTTGTCCCTGCGCTCGATGAACTTTCACGACGCTACGAAGAAGCGCGCACCGATCCCGAGTTTATTGCTGAGTTCGATCGGCATCTTCAGGAATATGTTGGCCGACCAACGCCTCTGACATTTGCTGAGAATCTGACAAATGAGCTGGGTGGCGCGAAGATTTACCTCAAACGTGAAGACCTCTGTCATACCGGTGCCCACAAAATCAACAACACCATTGGACAAATTCTTCTGGCCCGAAAAATGGGCAAGCCGCGCATCATCGCGGAAACGGGAGCAGGCCAACACGGTGTCGCTACCGCGACCGTTTGTGCGAAGTTTGGGTTTCAATGTTGCGTCTACATGGGCGCTGAAGATGTCAAACGTCAGCGGCTTAACGTGTTCCGGATGCAGCTCCTCGGCGCTGAAGTGCGGCCGGTTGAGAGCGGAACGAAGACGCTCAAAGATGCGACGAATGAAGCGCTTCGTGACTGGGTAACCAATGTGGCGGATACCCACTACATCATCGGAAGTGTTGTCGGTCCGCATCCTTATCCCGCCATGGTTCGGGACTTCCAAAGCGTCATCGGACGCGAGACGCGCGCACAAATGATCGAGCGGACTGGTCGCCTCCCAGATGTCGTCCTTGCGTGTGTCGGTGGCGGTTCCAATGCGATGGGCATGTTCCATCCGTTTGTCTCTGATGAAAGCGTGCGTCTGATCGGCGTGGAAGCTGCCGGAGACGGTATCGGGACCGCGCGCCACGCGGCGACGCTGTCACTTGGGCGTCCTGGTGTTCTGCATGGTTCATTGACGTATCTGCTACAGGATGCCCATGGTCAGATTGCAGAAGCACACAGTGTGTCTGCCGGACTTGATTACCCGGGTGTTGGGCCTGAGCATGCATCGCTGAAGGACCGTGGCCGCGCAGAATATGCAGCGGTTGATGATCAGGAAGCCCTAGATGCGCTTCAATGGGTAAGCCGACGCGAGGGGATACTTCCGGCGCTTGAGACGGCACACGCGTTTGCAGAGCTGCGAAAGCTTGCTCCAACGATGTCGCCCGATCAGACAATCGTTGTCTGCTTCAGTGGACGTGGTGACAAAGATGTCGAGGCTGTTGCGGAACGTCTTGGGGGGATGCACGTATGAGCCGCTTGCAGGCATGTTTTGAAGCGCTGAAATTTCGGAATGAATCAGCGCTTGTGGTGTTCGTGACGGCGGGTGATCCATTTCCGGGTGAGACGTGGAAGGTGTTGAAGACGATTGCCGATGCGGGCGCCGATGTGATTGAACTTGGTATCCCGTTCAGCGATCCGCTGGCGGATGGCCCGGTAATTCAGGCATCCTCGATGCGTGCACTTGAGGCAGGCGTAACGCCACCATCCGTGATTGACGATGTACGCATTGCCCGCGAAGCAGGCGTTACGGTTCCGATCGTGCTGATGGGATCTTGGAATCCTGTAATGCAGTTTGGCATGACTGAATTTGCAAACGCAGCCGCTACAGCCGGGGCAGACGCTACGATCTTGACGGACCTTTCTCCTGATGAAGCAGATGAATGGAAAGCTGCGAGTAATGTAGCTGGCTTGGACACTATATTCCTACTAGCTCCAACATCGACACAGGTCCGCATGGATAAGGTCAAGCCTTTCGCCGGCGGGTTCATTTACTGTGTTTCGCGAACGGGCATCACTGGGATGCACGATAACGCAACGATTGGAGTCTCTGAACTGGTTACGACCATTCGCACCAATATTCCCGATGTTCCAGTTTGTGTCGGTTTTGGTATCAGTCACCCTGACCATGTTCGAGCTGTGTCTGCAGTCGCCGATGGCGCTGTTGTGGGGAGCCGGATTGTTCAGCAGCTGCACGAGACACGAGACTTGAATGTGCTTGCAGAGACCGTGGCAACATTGAAAGCAGCGACCAAACGATGAGTATATTCACCAGCAAGCAACACCTCGCACGGATGATTGATCAGACGCTGTTACGCCCGGATGCAACACGGCGGGAAACAATCGACTTTGTCGAGCAGGCGGCGGAATACGGATTCGCATCCGTTTGTATCCTTCCCACGTGGGTCGCAGATGCGTCAGATATTCTCGCTGACACAGAGACAAAGGTTTGTACTGTCATTGGTTTTCCACACGGCCTTGCGGCGCCAGGTGCAAAAGAAGTTGAGGCGGCATTGGTCGTCGCCGATGGAGCACATGAAGTTGACATGGTCATCAACATCAGTGCGCTCAGATCCGGGGCTGAACTGATCGTTGTTGAGGAAATTGAGCGCGTCGTTGCGGCCTCGAATCTTGGTGGTGCGATCGTAAAGGTCATCATCGAGTGTGCGTATCTCACCGATGCTGAGAAGCAAAGGACTTCCAAGCTTGCAGAAGAAGCGGGTGCAGCATTTGTAAAGACATCGACCGGGTTCGCACCAACGGGTGCAACAGCCGCGGATGTCGCCCTGATGCGCCAAGCCGTTAGCGAATCGGTTGGTATCAAGGCAGCAGGGGGGATTCGATCCCTTGCCTTTGCTGCTGAGTTGGTGAGTGCCGGGGCATCGCGCCTCGGAACATCCGGAGGTATCGCCCTTCTTGCCGAATACGGCGGGGCACCCGTAAATACCACGAATTCCTACTAGGTTCTTACCGCGTACGGTATCCTAGAAAATCGATCCGGAATCGGTTGTTATAAACGAAACGAGGTTTCATCGTGCAGGGAAAGCTGATACTTAGTGCTGTTTTGAGTGTGGCCATGTTGGCCGGTGCGTTGGCTCAGGGACCTGGTGGTCCTGGACCTGGCGGACCGCGTGGCGGAATGCAGGGACCTGGTGGTCCGGGCGGTCCTGCGGGTGCTCCTGCAAAGATGAAGCCTTATGCAGAAGTCATCACCAAGGATGCCAAATCTGATGATGGCTTGTTCATGACGCATCAGATTGATGAAAAGTACTACTGGGAAATTCCTGCCGATAAGCTGGGTAGCGAAGTGTTGTGGGTCACCACACTCGATAAGTCCCCAACGTTTTACGGCTTTGGACAGACCGAAGTTCAGGACAGAGTTGTCCGCTTCGAGCGTCGTGGAGACAAAATCCTCCTGCGCTCGGTAACGCATACTGTCCGCGCCGATGATCCTGCGGGCGACATGACGCGCTCCTTGTTGATGGCAAAAGTAGAGCCGATTATCGCGACATTTGACATCAAAACGACGGGTAACAAGGACTCTGTTGTCATCGATGTCACAAATGTTTACACCGGTGACATGGCTGAGTTTTCGGCCAAGGGCTCGATCGGTGCATCCCGGATGGACCCAAGCCGAACGTTTATCGACTCGGTAAAGTCCTATCCGAAGAACATCGAAGTCAAACTCACGGCAACTTTTGTTGCTGGTGGTGGAGGAAGTCCACTCGGTCGTCGCGGCGGTGATGGTCCATCACGTGATGCGAGCACCGATGCAATCACCGTTGGTCTGCACCATTCGATCGTAGCACTGCCTGAAAAGCCGATGATGGCCCGTATGGCGGATTCACGTGTTGGATGGTTCTCTACCAGCCACTATGAATTTGGTACATCGGAAGCTCCTGTCAAGACGATTACGATTCTCGACCGATGGCGGTTAGAGAAGAAGGATCCACGCGCGGCTCTCTCCGAGCCTGTCACTCCGATCACGTACTACCTTGGCTCTGAGATTCCAGCAAAGTGGAAGCCTTACGTAAAGCGTGGCGTCGAAGAGTGGAACGCTGCCTTCGAGAAGATTGGCTACAAAAATGCCATCGTGTGCCGCGACATCCCAACCAAGGCTGAAGATCCTGAATTCGACCAAGACGATGTACGCTACACGGTCATCCGCTGGCTGCCTAGTGGCATTGAAAATGCCTACGGCCCACACATTTCTGATCCGCGTACCGGCGAAATTCTGAATGGTTCACCAAAAATCTTCCATTCGGTTCTGAAACTCAGCAACAACTGGTACTTTGCCCAAGTTTCCCCAAATGACCCTCGTGCACAGAAGCTTCCACTGCCCGAGAGCCTCCAGGGAGACCTTCTGGCATATGTTGTGACACACGAAGTTGGGCATACGCTCGGACTTCCACACAACATGCGGGCATCCTCGACATACTCCATCAAGCAGCTTCGCTCCAAAGAGTGGACAGAGAAGTGGGGAGACGAGTCGTCCATCATGGACTACGGACGCTTCAACTACGTGGCACAGCCTGGTGATGGAGCTCGATTGATTCCAAAGCTTGGTCCTTATGACTACTTTGCAATCGAGTATGGCTACGGTGCTATTCCTGGTGCCAAAACACCTGCGGAAGAAGTTCCTGCGCTCAAGGCTATTGCCAACCGCCAGACACAGAATCCGATGCTTCGCTTTGGTAACCAGTCGCCAGAGGATCCAACACGTCAAAGTGAAGATCTTGGCGATGACACCGTCGAAGCAACCCGTTTGGGCTTGAAGAACATCGATCGTGTCATGGGCTTCTTGGTAAAGGCCGCCGCAAAGCCTGGTGAAGACTATGAAATGTTGGCAGATGCCTACAATACAGTCATGGGACAGCGTGGCATGGAGCTGCGTCACGTCCTTGCAGTCGTTGGTGGGATGATTGAAAACAACCAACACGCTGGACAAGGGACGCAAGTCAACTACACTCCAGTGCCTGCTGGCAAGCAACGTGCTGCTGTCCGCCTCTACAACGAACAGCTGTTCCAAACGCCAGCCATCATGGTTCGCCCGGATATCACACGCAAGTTCAACCCATCTGGTATTGCCGATGCAGTCCTTGCAAGCCAAACCGGTATTCTGTCTGGCTTGCTTCAGGATAGCCGTCTAAAGCGGATGTCTGAGCAGGAAGCGCTTACTCCAAAGAGCGCCTACACGGTGGCCAATCTCTTTGATGACCTTCGAACGGGCATCTTTAGTGAATTGGTTTCGGCTAAGCCAGTGGTTGATCTGTATCGTCGTAACCTTCAGAGGACCTTTGTGTCCACATTTGGTGGCAAGCTCACCGGTTCCGGAGATGGCAAGTCCCTTGCACGCCAGACGTTGGTAACGCTCCGTGGGCAGGTCAAGAACGCAGCGGGTCGTGCGGTAGACCGTGCAACACGTGCGCACTTGCATGACCTCCTGAAGGCAATCGATGATCAGCTTGATCCTAAGGTTGCAGCGGGTGGTCCGGCTGCGCCAGCAGGAGCATTTCCATTTCCTCGCTAACGTGGGTTGATGGTTACAGGACAGAGGCCGGGGGAAACCCCGGCTTTTTGGTGTAATGGCAAGTTTTTCTACCCGTGGCGTGATCCTCAAGCGCTTCCCGTTAGGAGAGAAGGACAAACTTTGTATTCTCTTTACCCACGCACACGGAAAGCTCCGGGTCTCGGCACGCGGTGCCCGTCAGTCTAGTAGTAAACTGGCGGGTGTAAGCGAACCCATGGTCATTCTCGATGCCCAGCTACATAAAGGGACGACCTTTCACGTACTGGCTCAAGCAGAAACCCTAGAAACGTTTCCTGTAATCAAGACTGATATCGGTCTGATTAGCTTTGCTATGTTCCTTCTCGAGCTCGTCGAACGACTTACCGAGGATGAGGATCCCGCTCCAGACCTCTACGAACTTCTTGTGAGAACGCTCTATCTGCTGACCGCGTCCAGCGATCCAGCATCGTTGGTCCTCGCGGCACAATGGCATATTCTCCACCTTACCGGCTACATGCCACGTATCCGGGAATGCTGTATATGCGATACCGCGTTACGTGACACATCTGGTATCCCGTTTTATGCTGCGCATAGGGGTGGCGTGATTTGTCATCGCTGCGCTGATGGCTACCGCGGGGAGACGTTGGCATTTACACGCCCATTGCAGGCAACTTTGCATCAAATCGGCGATCTAAGCACTCCCGCTGATTGGTCATCGTTCACCGTGAACGAAACGATAAAACCCTTGCTGTGGCAGCTAGTGCGAAGCCATATGAAAGCCATGACTGACCGTGACTTGAAGACGATGGTCTTTCTGGATGCGATGCGCTTTGATGCGATTGGAAAAATGTAAGCTATGCCAACACGCAACATAAGGCAAGAGATTCAATGGCCCCGTGTGTTACTTCGGGATCGGACCCTACGCCTCCTCTGGCTCGGGATGACTATCTCAACCATCGGTGATTTTGTAACGTGGACAGCCCTTACGTGGTTTGTTGCGCAAAAAACAAACGATGGTGCAGCCGTGGGAGGAATGCTCCTCATTTGGGCGTTGCCATCTGCGATTACATCCCCGTTGCTAGGACGCTTGATGGACCGGGTGAACATCAAGCCGCTTTTTGTCATCGACAATGTCTTTCGAGGCATATTGATGGCTGTTTTACCGATCTGGCACCACTACGGGGATATTCCAATATGGGCCCTGTATGGGGTGGGAGCACTATGCGGCGCCTTGGCCCCGGCGACAAGGGTAGGTGCCGGCTTGATCATCCCCCGCGCGACGCTCCAGAGACGCCTACCGTATATCAATACTGGCTTTGCCGTCACGGAACAAATCGCTGGAATCCTTGGACCACTGGTCTCAGCACTCACGATTGGGCGCATGGGGGCCATTAATGCGCTCTGGTTTGACACCGTCAGCTTTTTATTCCTTGCGTTGATACTAAGCAGAATGCCCGTGCGCTTTTGCCTCCCACCATCGACAATTGAATCCCAGTCGCAACAAGCAACAAACGACGTTCCTGAGAAAAAGTACCGGATGCATCCAGCTGTGCTCGCTGTAACTGTACTCTCTGGGCTCTTTTGGTTTTCCTATGGTCCAACGGAAGCTGCACTGCCGCTCTATGTGCCAAAGCAGCTATCTGGAGGAATAACCGAGCTTAGCTACCTATTTATGGCCGTCAGCATCGGTGCCTTGCTGGGCGGACTACTTACCCCAAGGCTAGCATCTCTACGGAGGACTGGTCTGATCCTGACATCCATTATGCTGGGATGGGGGGCGCTTCAGATCCTTTTCTCGTATCAACATGATTTCAAAGTCGCATGGATGATTTGGTTTGTGGCTGGTATCGTCTGGGGTCCTTACTTCGCACTTCAGGCAACCTACGTTCAGCGCCGTACGCCTGCCGAGCACCTTGGAAAAGTCATCGGATTGCAATCAGGAATCTTGAGTCCACTCATGCCACTAGGCGCTGCTGCTGGTGGAGCCTTGATGCGCTTAATTACACCTGATCAAATCGTTCTTCTCAGTGGCTGGATGTGTGTTATCGGTGCAATGACCGTTATCATCCCGCCATGGCTGCGCGAACGTGACCCCGAAAATACCTTTGGCGAAGTTGGGAAATCCAATCAACCATCATAAATTCCCTAATGTTACTTGTCGATGTTTGATGCCAGAAATGCCAGGCGTTTATCGCTTAAGTCAATCTCATACGTAAGCTGGTTGTACTCATAGTGTGGGGTTGGTACGGAATTACCGGAAAACGACATCGTGTAGGTACCCTCAATCGTGATGACCTTTCCCCGTTGCTTGTCAAGCCAGCTGTGATGAACGGGGTTGTAAAAGGAATACCGTGGATGAGTTGCGATTCTAATGCAAGGAGTCCATGGACCAGAAGGCATCGTAGCGGCTGCGATGTAAAGCTCACCAAGCATGGAATCAGGTTCATTAATGGCTGTGAACACGAGAACCCAACGCTGAATAAAGGCATTCCAACGCACCGATCCACGGTGGGGAATAACCATTCGCTTTGTAGCGTGTTCTGTTAGCAAAAACTTGCATTGCTCACGCGCAAGCTTTCCGCGCTTGATCAGGGATGCTTCGCGTTCTGAATCGATGGGACTCGCGTCAGACCGCCATCGCCAGATAGGTGCACGTTTGTCGTCGTAGTCAACATCCCCATTGGGTAACAAACACGAGTATGTCTCGAAAGTAAGTCCAGACCGAATGGCACGGACGTCTGCTTTGACACGGAAATTTGGAATAGCATGTCCAAACATCACATAATCAACGCCTTCGTCTTGATACAAAATCGGATGACCGTCCAAGTGCCTCCACGATGTCTCTGGTAACTTTTGAAAGTCTGAAAATAACTTCTTGGTTGGATTCCAACGCACAAAGCCATGCGCTAGCTGTTGTTGCAATGACTTACGACGATTGGCATACCCAACAATCTCATCACCAACCCGAATCACACCGCTAACCCAAACGACTCCAGGTTCATCTTCATTTTCGAGAATGCTGGACTTCGGAAAGCCTTTGATGTCGGTGTTGTAATCGATGCTGTAGGGACAGTTGGGAAGTTTGGATTGTGATTTGGCAACACCCGCTGTCGTTTTGAAATTTCCTAGTGGATACCCAGACCAGTTCGTATCACCAAAGTAGACAAAGCGTGTCCCGTGTAGCTCGGCCGTTTGCACCGAGTCCATTCCTGTCAAGGTAGTTTCAATTACCTGACCGATTACACCCAGGGTTTGGGCGTGAATGTACTTAGCGATACCGGTGGTACGCCCGCTTCGCTGAGCGATGTTTATCCGGCGTACCTTGATTCGCTCGATAGGATTTCCAACCACAAGGCGAATTCCACGATAGCCAAGTCCATCAGGCGGGATGTCGTAGCCTGGGCTCTGAACCTGCAGATAAAAAGCTGTGCCTTTTGGCAAGTTGACCGGGATGGAGATGTATCCAGCGTTGTCGCTGACAATCGTTGTATTGTCCGTAGCCGTACAGATGACAAGAGGGATTGGTCTGCCATCAGTAGTGTCAACAAATTGACAAGCAACGCGGTTTAGTTTCATAGCCATTAAAAAGGTGAAGCCTTCGGGATACGAAGGCTTCCACTATCAAATCAAGGCGAATGCTTGATTACAGACCGATGACCCAGACGTTGCGGTACTGAACCGCATCATGGTCACCCTGCAGGACGATTGGGCCCTTGGCTCCAGGTCCCTTGAAGAGCTCGTACTGAATACCGGTCATGTCGTTGAAGGACTCGTTGTTGTGTACAACGATGCCATTAAGAATAACCGTAGCACGAGGCTTTTCGATTTCTTTACCAGCAGCATCGAACCGTGGAGCACGGAAGACGATGTCATATGTCTGCCATTCGCCGGCCTTCTTGGCTGCATTGACGCGAGCTGGCTTTTGGGAATAAAAAGCACCGAGGTTTGTGTCGTTAAGCTTCTCGCCTTCCATGTTATGGATTTGAACTTCGTAACGACCTTGGAGCGCGACACCAGCGTTGCCATGTCCGGTCGTAGGGGTCTTGAACTCTACGTGGAGGTAGCAGTCACCAAACTCATCACGGGTTGTGATATCGGACTTATCCGAAGGAACGAGCTGTGACTCATTGCCGACGGTCCAGCCTGGTGCATTTGTTGTACGACGCTTGTACCAGTTCGCTGCGACATCTGCCTGTCGGCCACCAAAGAGGACCTTGGCTCCAGCTGGAGCAGTGCTTACTGGTGCGACAGCTACAAGCGGGACTTGTGTCTGAGCATTGACATTGTTGATGGAAACTGCCGCCATGGCAGCACAAACAGCAATAATTTCAATCATTCTAAACTCCTTCTCGATCAGGCCATCAGGTCCTTGATCGCCTTCGCTGGCTCAACACCGGTTAAACGTTGATCCAGACCCTGGTACTTGTACACGAATCTTTCATGGTCAATACCAAGCAGCTTCATCACGGTCGCGTGAAAGTCATGAATTGGAACCGGATCCTTGACAATATTATAAGAAAAGTCATCCGTTTCGCCGTAAATCTGACCCGGCTTCGACCCACCGCCAGCCATCCACATCGTGAAACAGCGCGGGTGATGGTCGCGGCCGTAGTTGTCCCGGGCTAGGCCACCTTGAGAATAGATGGTTCGCCCGAACTCGCCGCCCCAAATAATCAGCGTGTCCTCAAACATCCCCTTGGACTTGAGATCGGTGATGAGGCCGTAGCAGGCACGGTCAATGTCTTTGCACTGGCTTGGCAGGCGTCCGGCGACGTTAGAGTGTGTATCCCAGTTGTTCAAATACACCTGAACAAAACGAACGCCACGCTCCATCATCCGCCGGGCCATCAGAACCGTGTTTGCAAACGAACCCGGCTTCTTGGCTTGATCACCATAGAGCTCAAATGTCGATGCTGGCTCTTTCGAGAGATCCGTCAGCTCAGGCACACTTGACTGCATTCTGAATGCGAGCTCGTACTGTTGGATACGGGTGTGGGTTTCGTCATCCCCGACAGCCTGATGTGTCAGATTGTTGATTGCCCTAACGCCATCAAGGGTTGTCCGACGCACTTTCGAATCAACACCAGGTGGATTATTGATGTAGAGAATAGGGTCACCGCTTGAGCGGAAAGACACACCCGCATGCTCACCTGGCAAGTAGCCAGATTGCCATAGCCGTGCAGAAATAGCTTGAATCTGCGATGTATCGGTTGGCTGTGCAACCAGAACAACAAACGATGGTAAGTCTTGGTTCATGGAACCAAGTCCGTAGCTTGCCCATGACCCAAGACAGGGTCGTCCCGTGAGCTGATTTCCCGTCTGCATATACGTGATCGCAGGCTCGTGGTTGATTGCTTCCGTGTTCATCGAGCGAATGAAACACATGTCATCAACGCACTTCGCCAAGTTTGGCAGAAGCTCCGAGACCCACATCCCGCTTTTGCCATGTTGCTTGAACGCGAACTTGGTTGGCGCAATCGGAAAACGACTTTGACCACTAGTCATCGTCGTAAGACGTTGGCCGTTTCGGACGCTCTCCGGCAGATCCTTATCAAACCAATCGTTCATTTTTGGTTTGTAGTCAAAGAGGTCTACCTGTGGGGGACCGCCGACCATGTGGAGATAGATGACGCGCTTTGCCTTTGGAGCAAAGTGAAGTTTGGGAAGCGCCCCTGGAACACCTTTATACTTTGGCGGAGCGACGGCTGTGGCTGCGGATGCAACTCCCAGTTCAGCAAGTGCCGCGAGACCGAGTACATTTTTGCCACGCGCAAAGAACTGTCGACGTGTTTCAAGTCGAACCCATTCCTCATACAGTGGATGAAACTGACCGTTGTCTTCTCTCATTTGACTAAGACCTCATCAAGATTCAGAATCTGGTTACACAACATCGTCCAAGCGGCAAGATCTCCAGCTGGCAGATCCTTTGGAGCCGGAGTTTCGCCATATGCAATCAGCTTTTCAGCTTCCGCTTTATGGCTCTTGTAATACACCTTCAAGTCATCAAGCACACTTGTCAAAACAACAAGCTCAGACTGTTTCCAAGGCCGACTTAGAATCGCCATCGACAGACGATGCATCCGCCGATCCGTTGTACCCACTTCGCGCATCAGCTTTGTTGCCGTAACGCGGGCAGCTTCGACAAACTGGATGTCATTTAGCGTTACAAGAGCCTGCAACGGCGTGTTGGTACGTTCACGCTTGACAACACACGTCTCCCGGTTAGGAGCATTGAAAATCTCCATATTGGCTGGAGGAGCCGCACGCTTCCAGAATGTATAAATGGATCGTCGATACAGA
>CAIWTR010000265.1 GCA_903915615.1 uncultured Armatimonadota bacterium | reverse complement strand
CACCGCTACTGACCTCTCGCGAATCTACCCGGATGGCACCGTGGCGCTGGCATCCACAAACATCACCATCCCAAAAGGGCAGTTCGTCGCGCTTATCGGCCCCAGTGGCTGCGGAAAGTCGACGCTTATCAACCTCCTCGCGGGGCTGGATCAGCCAACGGCGGGAACGGTGGCGCTCGCGGGTCGGGCGGCGATGGTCTTTCAGGAGCCTGCACTCTTCCCGTGGCTGAACATCCGCGACAATATCGAATTCGGCTGGAAGCTGCGCGGTGTCCCGGTCAGCGAGCGGCGGGCACAATCGGATGCGCTGCTCAAAATGGTGCATTTGCGGCGCTTTGCGGATGCGTTTCCACACCAGCTCTCCGGCGGGATGCGTCAGCGCGCTGCGATTGCCCGCGCATTGATGCTTGAGCCTGATGTCCTCCTCATGGATGAGCCTTTCGGCGCCCTCGATGCCCAGACACGCTCGCTTCTCCAACAAGAGCTTCTCTCAATTTGGCAGGCAACGGGGAAGACGATTGTCTTTGTGACCCATTCCCTTGATGAAGCGCTGCTCCTCGCCGATAGGATTATCTTTATGTCTGCACGCCCGGGGAGGGTCGTCGGGGATGTTCTGGTCGATGCGCCATATCCTCGTGATGTCTATGGTCATCCATTTTTGACATCCCTGCACACACGGCTTCAGGATTTACTTGAAAAGGAAGTTGCCGCGGTAGCGGCTGCAGAGCATGATGATGGCTGGATGCCGCCGGTTGCGGTAGATGTGGCAATCGGGCCGGGTGAAGGAATTTAGTGATGATGATTGGATGGGTGAAATGACTCCAACCCCACTGACGGCGCAGCAGCTGGCTGCTCTCGATGATGTGCTTCGCGGGATGTCGGCTATGCAGCTGGCGTGGACCAGCGGCTACCTTGCCGGGCGCCTCTCGCAGAACGGTGATGTCGACGTTGTTACGACAAGTCTTCCTCAGACAGACAGCAGCCAGAAAGCACCTCTGATCCTCTTTGGCTCACAGACCGGAAATGCCAAGGGGATCGCGACTAAGCTCCAAGCCGCACTCGGTGCCGTAGGCATATCTGCAAATGTCTCCGACATGGCATCGTATAAACAGGCGGCCCTGAAATCAGAGCAAACCGTTATTCTTATCACGGCGACATACGGCGAAGGCGAGCCGCCCGAAGGTGCGGAGCTGTTCCACAAATGGCTGATGGGCAAGCGCGCCCCGGATCTAAAGGGACTGAACTTTGCGGTTCTCGGCCTTGGCGACTCCAGCTACGAGTTTTTCAACAAGACGGCACAGGACTTTGACTCGCGGCTGGAAGCGCTTGGGGCAACCCGATTGCTGGAGCGTGTCGAGCTCGATGTCGACTATAAAGCCGCGGCGGATACATGGATTGCTGACATCGTTGCAAAGCTGAAGTCCCTGAGCGGATCAGCTGCACCATCGGCGCAGCTGACGCAAACCGTAAAGCCAGCTTCATCCGCAGCTTGGACAAAGGAAAATCCTTTTGTCGCTGAGCTCTTGGTCAATCAGAAGATCACGGGCCGTAGATCCGAAAAGGATGTCCGTCATATTGAGATTTCTCTCGAAGGCAGCGGGCTGACGTACAAACCCGGCGATGCGCTTGGCGTTTGGTTTACCAACGATGCAGCATTGGTTGATGAGATTTTGACCATCACTGGCGCCAATGGGGATGCGGTTGTTTCCTCGTCAAATGGTGAAATCACCCTCACCGCTGCGTTGACGAATCACTTCGAGCTCACCCAGGCCTACCCGGGATTTGTTACGAAGGTAGCAGAGCTGACGGGGGATACACGCTACATCAGCCTCTCGGATGACAAAGCATCGCTCCGTACCGCAGTCGCTGACCGGCAAATCGCTGACATCCTGCGCGCTAACCCCGTCGCGCTGACCGCCGACCAGCTCGCCGCTGCGCTCCGACCGCTCCAGCCGCGGCTATATTCCATCGCCAGCAGCCAGACCGAGCTCCCGGATGAAGTCCACACAACGGTCGCGGTCGTTCGCTACGCAGTGGATGGCGCCGCGCGCGAAGGTGGTGCAAGTGGATTCATTGGTAGCCGCTCTGAGCCAGGCGATACGGTTCGCGTTTATATCGAACCGAATGACCACTTCCGCCTACCGGTAGATCCGGAAACACCAGTCATCATGATCGGCCCAGGAACGGGCATCGCTCCGTTCCGCGCATTCCTACAAGAACGGGATGCCACTGGTGCATCCGGCAAGTCCTGGCTGTTCTTTGGCAACCCACACTTCACCGAAGACTTCCTCTACCAAGTCGAGCTACAGGATTACCTCTCGCGTGGCATCTTGACGCATCTCAATGTCGCTTTCTCCCGCGACCAGGCGCACAAAATCTATGTTCAGGACAAGCTGCGTAAGAACGCAGTGGAGCTGTATCGGTGGATTCAGGATGGAGCGCATATCTACATTTGTGGGGATGGCCAGCGGATGGCAAAGGATGTCCACGCCGCGCTCCTTGATATCGTTTCCGAGCAGGCTGGCCTCGACCCCGATGGGGCAGAAGTGCTCCTCGATGACCTCCGCGCAAGCGGCCGCTACCAAAGGGATGTGTATTGATGAGCGAGAAGAAATTGTCTGCAAATGAGGGCATTAAGACCCGGTCGAACTTCCTGCGCGGAACGATCACTGATGGCCTTCAAAACGAAATCACGGGCGCTTTGGCTGCGGATGACACACAGGTCACGAAGTTTCACGGCTTCTATCAACAGGATGACCGTGACATCCGGGCTGAGCGCAAAGAGCAAAAACTGGAGCCTCTCCATACATTTATGCTCCGTGCCCGTGTCCCGGGAGGTGTCTGCACACCCGAACAGTGGCTAACCATCAACAACATCGCGGATGAGCTGACCATGAGCGGCTCCATCCGCCTGACCACACGGCAGACATTCCAGTACCACGGCATCCTCAAGGGCGACATCCGCCCGGTGATCCAAGGCCTGCACAGCGTGCTGCTCGATTCGATTGCGGCTTGTGGGGATGTCAACCGAAATGTCCTCGCGACGACAAACCCGATTGAGTCAAGCCTCCATAAAGAAGTCTATGCTTGGGCAGTGCGTATCAGTGAGCACCTCCTGCCGAAGACACGCGCTTACCATGAGATTTGGATTGACAACGAAAAGGTCATCAGCTCCGAACCCGAGGAAGAGCCCATTTTCGGTCCGACCTACCTTCCGCGCAAGTTCAAGACCGCTGTCGTGGTTCCGCCGCACAACGATGTAGATGTCTACACAAACGACCTTGGGTTTATCGCGATTGCAGAGAATGGTGTCCTTACGGGCTTCAATGTAACTGCCGGCGGTGGCATGGGCGCGACCCATGGCGAACCTGATACCTATCCACGCCTTGCGAGTGACCTTGGCTTTATCCATCCGGATGACACCCTAGAAGTCGCCGAGGCAATCCTTACAACGCAGCGCGACTTTGGCAACCGCGAGAGCCGCAAGCATGCACGGCTCAAATACACCATCGACCGGATGGGCGTCGATACCTTTCGCAAGGAAGTCGAAACTCGGAGTGGAGTCACCTTTGCGCCTCCTGTGCCCGTTACGTTTACCCAGCAGGGCGATCGCCTAGGGTGGGTTGCCGGCGAAGATGGTAAGCATCACCTGACGCTCTTCATCGAAAATGGACGCATTCTGGACTTCCCGGGACGCTCGCTCAAGACGGGCTTACTTGAAATCGCAAAGGTTCACAAAGGCGATTTCCGGATGACGGCAAACCAGAACATTATTGTTGCAGGGGTCGCTCCGGATGACCGTAAGCAAATCGAAGACATCGCGCGCGCGCACGGTCTCTATGGCCGTGCGCTTACGGTGCTCCGCGAAAACTCGATGGCTTGTGTGGCGCTTCCAACATGCGCACTT
>CAIWTR010000264.1 GCA_903915615.1 uncultured Armatimonadota bacterium | reverse complement strand
CGCGCGCTGATTGCGCGCAAGGTGAAGTTTCTTTCGGTGATGGCGGGCGCGTTTACCAGCATCGATGGCAATGCGCACTTCACCGAATACAACGTCACGCAGGATGTTCCGAGTGCGCAGACGCTAACGGAGCAGTGGCCAACACCAATCATCTGGGGCGGCTTTGAGATCGGCTGGGCATTGCGGTATCCGCTGACATCCATTGCGCAGGACTTCGGCTATGTCGAAAAGCATCCGATTCCGATTGCCTACAAGCTCTACTGCCAGCCAAAAGAAGAGCGTCCATGCTGGGATTTGGCGAGCTGTTTGTATGCCGTCCTCCCCGATCGCCCAGAGTACTTCACGCTTTCCGAACCGGGTCAGGTGAGCGTCGAAAAGGATGGCTTCACCAAGTTCATACCGAAATCCAATGGCCGCGACCGCTACCTGAAGATGGACGTCAAGCAGACAGCACGTACGCTTGAGGCGCTGGTGGGGTTGACGAGCCAGCCGCCGGGGTAAACGGGAAGTACCCCATTGGGGTATGTGTACTCCCTCTACCCAGCCTGCACCAAATGCCCGGCGTGGTGGGCGCCGGGCCAGATGCGCTCCCATTTCTCCGGCGACTCGATACGTGCGCGGTAGAGGGGGCTTTCGTCTATCGTGATGTTGCCATGCTTGGTCCAGCGTTGGAGAGGCCAGCCGAGCATCCAGCCCGTATCGCCCAGCCTCTTGTAGTCGCCTGGTGTCGAAAACCAATATGCAATCTCTGCCTTTTCGATATCCAGTTTTCCAATCAGCTGTCCGCATGCCCGATGCGCATAGGTATGCACTTCAAATCTGCCATCCGGGAGCTGCTCGCCCAGCTGTAGCCCCTGAATAACATTGTTTTTGTACCGATTTGTCCACCTTGCATCGCCAGTAATGCGCGTCCGACGTCCCGCTTCATCAATCACGTAGTTGTACACATCGTCATCGAAATAACTTTCGAGCTGAACCGACACCGGACGCTCATTCCGAGCTCCAATCGAAGCCTTTTCCGCGCGGCGCTTTCGGACATCAAATGTAAAAAGCACATCTACAGATTCATTTTCCGGCCATTTGGTGTAGCTACGCGTGTACCGCAACGTGTGCTCGTCAAACCACGCAACTGCATTTGCATTCCCGGTCGCAAACAGCACATATCCCGTCTTTAGGTGAATGATCTGCAGCTCGTTGTTGCTCACCATGATGGAGGCAAACTCACCGTTTGGGGATGGAGTTACAGGCCCAGAACCGCACGCAAGAAAGCGTGGCTTCCCACCGGGCTTGTCCAGGACTTCGATGACACTTTCGCTCTGGCCACGTCGGGACCCAGCGTAAAAGAGGCGCTTTCCACGTGGGTCCCACGTAAACGGAGTGGCATCCACCAATGGATCCGTCCAGCACTCTTGAATCTTGCCGGATGCGACATCGAAGCGGATCACACGCCAGTGCGAAAGCCGGCGGTCGCCCGGCGGGTAGTAAAACCGAACGGATACAAATGCGGTGGTAGGTGCCATACGGATGCCTAATCCTTGAAAAACAAAAGGGCTCCACGGATTCCGTGAAGCCCTTGGTAGATGCGAATTACACCTAGAGCTCTGTCGGAAGCTCATACCCCTGGCGGTATGGGCGGTCCAGCATCGCGGATGCTTCACTGTCTCCCAGAATCCGCTCATTCTTCGGATCCCAGCGCAGCTCATCGCGCTTGAGACGCATCGCGATATTGCCAAGGTGACAAATCGTGATCGACCGGTGCGCAACCTCACATGGCGCAACGCACTCTTTACGGGTCAACACGCCATCGATAAAGTTGCGGAAGTGGTCATCACTCTTGTAGAGGTGAAGTTCTTTATCAGCGATAACGCTGTTCTTGATCTCTGCCGAGCTCGCATCGTGAACGCCACGGTTTGCCCAAACCCAACCTTGGGTTCCCTCATACGTGACGCCGCCCTTGACCTTGCTGGACACAATCATTCGGACGCCATTCTCATAAATAGCCTCGAACTCGTAGTCACTCGCCGTGTCGTAAATCGGGTGCGTTGGGAAATTTCCCTTTGCGTTGACAATCTTTACTGGACCTGTGTACTCCGTGCCCATTCCCCATTGCGCACAGTCAGGGTGATGCCCGCCCCAGTCCGTCAGCTGTCCACCAGAGTAATCCAGAATCCAGCGGAAGTTCACGTGGGTACGGCCCGCACAGTAAGGCTTCCAAGGTGCCGGCCCCAGCCAGCGATCGTACTCAAAGCCATCCGGCCACACCCCCGCCGTCACCTTATCGGCTGTCCGACCATAGTCAGGCCGCCCCGATGGAAGCCCCACCTTAAGCGTCTGCAGCTTGCCGATACGGCCGTTCCGCACCAGCTCAGCCGCACGGCGGAAGTTGCTATCCGACTTCTGCTGTGAACCCGTCTGGAAGATCACCTTATGCTTTTTGACAGCATCCGACATAAGCCGGCCCTGCTTCACCGTCAGCGCAAGTGGCTTTTGGCAGTAAATGTCTTTCTTCGCAGCCGCAGCATGCAGCACACAAAGCGCATGCCAGTGGTCCGGAGTTGCGATTTCAACCGCATCGATATCGGAGCGCTGCAGCACATCATGGTAGTCAACATACGACTTACAGCTTGGCCCGGTTGCGCCACGCTCTTCGTAGAATTCATCCACCATCCGGCGCGCAGGCTCACGCCCAGCCGTTCCACCATTCCAGTAGCCACCACTCTGGAAGTTGACATCACAGACCGCAACCACCTGCACGCGCTTGTCCTGGAGAAAGCCTCCCATGTCGCCCGTGCCCTGGTTTCCGACGCCAATAAATGCCATCGTCACGCGGTCACTCGGCGCAACGTGGCCATCGCGGCCGAGGGCACTCGCAGGAATAATCCATGGAAGCGCGACCGCTCCAGCAGCACCAGCACTGGCCTTCAATAAGCCCCTACGTGTCATCTTTTGCTCTGCCATATTCGCCACCTACTCCTTTGTTACGAGCTCATCTGTGTTCAAAATAATGCTGGCGGTCAGCATCCACGCTGCGAGATCCGCTGTCGGAATGCCATCTGGGCGCTTCGCCGCACCAACCAGCACAAGCTTGTTTGCATCATCCGGATGCTGCTGATACTCCAGCCGGCGTAGCGCCGTGCCTTCGAGGAGAACATCCCGCTCGGACTTCGATGCCACACGGCCAAGCGCCCGCCGGAACATCGCATTCAGAATGCCAACATCCGAACCCTTGCCCTCAGCAATCGCCTTTTGTGCCAGCACACGGGCGGCTTCGACAAATGTCGGGTCATTCAAAAGTACCAATGCCTGCAGCGGAGTGTTTGTACGACTACGGCGCACACGACATGCCTCGCGTCCAGGCACATCAAAGATTGCCATCTGCGGTGGGCCCGCGGTCCGCTTCCAAATCGTGTAGATGGACCGGCGATACAGCCCTTCACCACTATCAGCCTTGTAGTTGCGGAGGTTGCCGTAAACGCTCAGCTCATCCCAGAAACCAGCCGGCTGATATGGCCTCACACTTGGTCCGCCAACCTTGTCTACGAGAAGATCACAGATCGCCAGCGCCTGGTCACGAATGGCTTCTCCCGACAGGCGGAAGCGTGGACCACGTGCGAGGAGATGATTCTCCGGGTCACGCTTCATCGCATCCGGGGTGATCACACTGCTTTGACGGTACGTGCTCGAAAGCACCAGCGTTTTGTGCAGCTTCTTCAGGTCCCAGCCGGAATCCATAAACTCAACCGCCATCCAGTCGAGCAGTTCAGGATGACTTGGCGGAGCGCAGCGCACTCCAAAGTCTTCCGTTGTCTCCACCAGACCGCGGCCAAAAAGGCGCTCCCAAACACGGTTCACAGCAACGCGGGCGGTCAGTGGGTTTTCACGACTTGCCACCCATCGCGCGAACGAGAGGCGGTTCTTCGGCTGTCCGGCAGGAAGCGTCCCGAGCGCGCTTGGGATGTCGGCTGTAACAACATCACCCGGCTTGTCATACGCCCCGCGCACCAGCACACGGCAGACACGTGGCTTCTCGAGCTCGCCCATCACCATCGTGGTTGGAACTTCGGCCAAAATGCGCTTGCGTTCATCGGTCAGCTGCGCGAGCTTACGGTCCGCATCCCGTGCCGGATGGTTGGTGTTCGCCCGAATGTACGCATGCAGCGCGGCGACCTGCGCAGGCGTGCGTTTGTCCGCAGGAACCTGGAGGACAGCGAGCCCACTATCCGATGATGCTCCCGCAAGCGGATCGCCTGTTGTCAGCGAGATGCGGAAGTTTTGCAGGGCATGGTTTTCATAGATGGACCCAAAGTCCAAACGAACGACCAGCTTGCCATTTACTGCGGTGACGGGCTTTGCAAAGGCAAATCGTGCATCGTGTGACTCACGCGACTTTGGATAAATCGCCCAGCCTGGCGTGTTTGGGTTGCCATCGATGCTACCGGAAACATCATGACCATCTTGCTGGAAGGATGCCACTGCCTTACCAAAGGCTGCATCTTTCCCACCGGTCGATGCGCTAATCCCTGTCAGCACAAAGTTGCCATTGAAGTGGCGGCCGACATAGCCATTAGCACCGGGCATCACTTCAATACGCACACCGGTGATGTCTTTATCTGCAGCATTGAGGGTTACGGTGTAGCTGTCCGTTGCGGGGTTGGTACCGGTGACAACGATTGCCGATGTGTCATTTACGGTCAGTTTTGCGCCACTTGTTGCGGTTGCTGCTGCGATTCCAGCGGGCAGCCAAGAGGGCTTGACGCTAGATGAATCACGGGATGATTCCCAGAGAGACGCCCATTTCAGGAAGTCAGGCTCAGCGGATTTAGCGGCGGCCTGCGCATCGGTGAGCTGCTTGTCCAGCTTTGCCAGCATCGCATTCTGATCACGTGTCGGGCTCTTGATCAGCGGCGGGTGGTTTTCAGGCGCTTCGACGCCTGTTCCAGACTCTGCGATGTTGTTGAAGAACGCAAAGACGGAGTAAAAGTCCTTTTGGCTCACCGGGTCGTACTTATGGTCGTGGCAACGTGCACATCCAAATGTCATCCCAAGCCAGACAGCGCTGGTGGTTTCGACGCGGTCGACAACGGTTTCGATTCGCCATTCTTCCGCGATTACGCCGCCTTCGGTATTGACGCGGTGGTTACGATTGAAGCCAGTGGCGATGACCTGTTCGGTCGTGGCATTCGGGAGCATGTCTCCGGCGAGCTGTTCGACAGTGAACTGGTCATAGGGCTTGTTGGAGTTGAAGGCATCGATGACCCAGTCACGCCAGCGGTACTGGAAGCGCTCGTAGTCAGCCTGATAGCCATTTGAGTCGGCGTAGCGCGCGCCATCCAGCCAGTCAGCCGCCATCCGCTCACCGTAGCGTGGGCTTGCGAGGAGGCGATCCGCGGCGAGTGCATACGCATTTGGGCGTGTGTCAGCGAGGAAGCGGTCGACTTCGACAGGCGTTGGAGGCAGCCCCGTGAGATCCAGGGTGGCACGGCGCAGCCAGGTACGCCGGTCGGCATCCGGGCTAGGCTTCATCCCGACCTTGTCAAGTTTTTCGAGGATATAGGCATCGATGGGGCTGCGGACCCACTGAGCATTGGAAACTTTTGGTACCGCGGGGCGCTTCGGGGCCACGAAAGCCCAGTGTTTATCAACTTGTGCACCAGTACGCGTCCAGGCTGTGAGCAACGCTTTTTGAGCGGCACTCGGCTGGGATGGCTCATCCATCGGCGGCATGTGCAGGCTACTCGATGCCGGCAATGCTATCCGCCTGGCGACTTCCTTTGCTTGTGCTGCGGTGATCGGCAGGTCAAGGCGGAGATTACCTTTACGCGCATTTCCATCCAAGCCGTGGCATTTGAGACAGTGATCTCCAAGAATGGGCCGAATTTCCTTGGTGTAGTCCGGTTTCTTGATGATTTTCGGGCTTGTCGGAGCACCGATGGCAAGCCAGGTTGCGGATGCACAGAGGGTAATGGCTAGGCCAGCGCGGATCGTTCCACCGCGCAGCGCTGCAAAGGGGTTTCGCATGGGCAAGTTTCCCACAAATGCGGGTGGAATTGCCAGTATCAGACCACTTGTTGACTTGATGTAATCCTGCTGTATGGTGGGTGTATGCAGCTAAATCAGGACAGCAAGGGAGTTGTGCAGCCTGTCGTTCCCGATGTTGCAACAACAGCATCCCCGGGATTTGCTGCGCAGATTTCAGAAACCGTGACACCAGCCGGCGTGACGCGTCGTGGCATTTGGATGACGCCTGTAGGCGTGGCAAGAACTTACTATGAATTCACATCCCATTTGCGTGTCCTCGGGATGCCACTTGTCCACATCGCGTGGGGGCGCAACCCGGTCACAGGCAAGCTCGCCGTTGCCCGCGGGTTTATCGCTATCGGGCAGTTTGCGATTGGCGTTATCAGTGTCGGTCAGCTAAGCATCGGCTTTCTCTCAGTTGGTCAGCTTTCGCTTGGTCTGTGGGGTGCACTTGGACAGGCAGCGATTGGCTTTCTAGCCATCGGTCAGCTGGCGGTGGGGTTACGTGCTGCGATCGGGATGCTGGCGGTTGCGTTTCATGCGGTGGGGATGTTGACGGCGGGTGGGACGTGTGTCGGCGGCCCGAGTGCCTGCACCCATGCATGGAATATGGAGCGCAGGGACCCAGTGGCTGTTCAGGACTTCAAGGACACGCCCTTCCGCCCGATGAAAACGAACAGAAGGTCGCGGTAGCTTGGTGGTGATGGTTACAACGTATGTTTCTGCATGGCGAGTTACCGCCTATATGACCTTCGCTATGTCTACCTTAGCAGATGGCATTACAGAGGGCTTGCGAAGCTCAACGACCCGGTAGAGAAGTTTGGCTACATGGAACAAACCGATGTAGAGCAAAATAACTCCGGTCACCAGCATTAGAATCAACACCGTTGGATTAGTTGCTGAACGTGTTGATGCTTTGAAAATGAAGTTCATAAATGGCTGGTGATAGAGGTAAAAGCTGTAGCTGACGGTTCCGAGTGTGGTCAAATGTCGCCGCACAACTCCTTGGACATTGGGGCTCCATGTAGTCCCGAGCGACCAACGCTCAAGACAGCTTGCCGCCAGAATGCTGATCAACGGGAAACGGAAATGTGAGAGAACCGTTACGTTCAGTACAGCCACACAGAGACATAGCGCCAAAAGCGGAGGCAGCTTGCCGAGGTTACTAATACGTCCGTGGTGATAGTTGTCTGCTGCAAATGCTCCGACCGTCCAGCTGAACCAAAAGTAAGTCGGAAGCATCGACACAAATGTGCTCCCAAAATCTCCACCAGGAACCATGTTGAAAACCACAGCAAATCGCAGTGCAGCTTCCATGCAGCCTGTGAGCAGAAGTGCCGCCCACCAGCCGAACCGCTTTTGAACGATAAACACAAGTGGATAGAGCACATAAAGCTGCATCTCTACTGCAATCGACCAAAAGGACCCATTGAAAGAGTGCACAAAGCTAGGAACAAAATTATGTAGTCCCAGCAGGTGAACGACAGCATCAGGAATGGACACTGCCCGATAACCATCAAAGATGACTGTGAGTGTCACAAAAGTCAGAAGTGCAACAACATAGCTCGGGACAATACGGCAGAAGCGCTTGGAAAAATAGGTCGACCACCCGTGTGATACGGAACGAATGTGACTCAAATGGATACAAAAGCCACTGAGTGCAAAGAATACTGCTACACCCATCCAACCATCCTTGAGGATGTCAGAGATACCTGTGAACTTGTTTACGGGTAAGTATTCAAGAACCGCGTGCCGCACATGAAACAGGAAAACAGCAAGAGCGGCACACCCCCGGATTGCATCCAAAAAATCAATATGCCGACGCTGCTTTGTCATAGTTGGTCACCTCGCAAGTAGGGTGCCACGCTGATCAAAAGCATCGTGGTCAACTGGTCTGTGACGAAAAGC
The DNA here is from genome assembly GCA_903915615.1 of uncultured Armatimonadota bacterium. Lineage (GTDB taxonomy): Bacteria > Armatimonadota > Armatimonadia > Armatimonadales > Armatimonadaceae > CAIRTT01. Next base: position 1,420 of record CAIWTR010000264.1, on the reverse strand, counting down.
ACATCAAGGTTTGTCGGCGGCGAAATCATGATAAAGTCGTGACGCAAAAACGCCCACATTCACGGAAACCGCGATGTGGGCATCTGACAATCGAAAACACATCAAGCGGCGCGATGTAACGGCCTTGACGTCGTGTCATCCACAATAAACTCATCCCGGATGAAACGCTTTGCGACAGCTGCATCCCGGTAGAAGATCGTCAGCTCATGCGCTGTAAACGAATGGAAGCCATCCGCTTGCATCGCGGCAACGATATCAAAGGTCGCAAGGTCCTCATGGATTTCAAGGAGGATGACATCACAGCGGTTTACCCAACGTCGGTTACCCGGGGCGAACAGCTCGTATTCGGCACCTTCGATGTCGATTTTGCAAATGTTTACGCGATGCATTGCGTGCTGCTGCATTAGGTTTAACATCGTGATGCTTGGGACAAGGCTCTTCCCGTCTTCGGCTTCGGATGCGTGATGCGTCCAGGCATCGCCATCCCGAAATGTGTCATCTGCGATAGATACACCATCGTTGTGGGACCACACCGCTGCTTCAACGGTTCGGATGCGATTGCCAAGGAAGGCCGTATTGCGGGAGAGCTGTTCGAAATTCGAATGCATCAGCTCAACGGCGACAACTTCACATTTTGGGTAGATGCCGGCGAAGTAGGTGCTTGAGTAACCAACATTTGCACCTATATCCAAGACCGTTGTGCGTTCAGCAACGGGCTTTAGAAAGCCGTACTCGCCCCAAATGAAGATGTCGTGAAACACCTGCATATCTGACATCCCGGTTCGAATCGCGACCGGGTTCGCCATGTGAGGAAGTTGAAACTCCATTTGGCGTTTTGTAAGGCGGGAAATGGTTGTTCTAACTAGGTATTCCGCCATCTTGAGCGGTCCGATTTTATCGGTAATCAATTTAAGTACAGTTAGTTGCATGAGGAGCGTCCTTGCAAGATCTGTACCGTGCTCCCGACATTGCTAAATTTTCATGTGGCATGAAGGTTGCAGATGAGCCGGCTATGTCCATGTCAACTCATCCACAAGGCACTCCGGATGTCGCAGTGATCATTTGCACCCGAAACCGTGCGGAGCACTTGGCTGAAATGCTTCCATCATTGGCCAAGCTCTACATTCCTGCTGGCCTCACCGTAGATGCAATCATCGTTGACAATGGCAGCACAGATGCAACGCAGGCCGTGATTGCGGAAATTACCCGCAGCTGTGGCTGGGTACGGTCCGTCATCGAACAAAAACCAGGCCTCTCGAATGCCCGTAATGCTGGAGTAGAAGCGACATCGGCGCCGATTGTGTTATTCACCGATGACGATGTCCGCATCCCGACCGACTGGCTGTCAGGGATGGTTCAGATGTTCTCCGACCCCGATACCAACATTATTCAAGGACATGTGGTTCTAGCTGAGAGCGTG
>CAIWTR010000263.1 GCA_903915615.1 uncultured Armatimonadota bacterium | reverse complement strand
CGACCCACGCGCGCGTATCGAGATCCGTGACCTCCTCAAAGAGCTGCGAAACCTTGGCAAGACCATTATTGTGAGCTCGCACATCCTGCCGGAGCTCGCGGACTTTTGTACATCCGTGGGGATTATCGAAAAGGGCAAGCTCCTCGTCTCTGGGCCGATTGACTCGCTGATCGGCGACAATATTGGTGCGCGTGTTCTCGAAATTAAGGTACCGGCGGAGGATAAGGCAACGGCAAGCAAAGTCCTCGCGCCGCTACCCGGTGTCCGCAATGTTGCCGAACGTGGTGAGTTCCTAGATGTTCAATTTGATGGCGGTATCGATGCCCAAAATGACCTCCTCCTCGCGCTGATTACGGCAAAGGTGCGGATTGTCAGCTTTGGCGAGGTCCAGACCGACCTCGAAGCCGTGTTTATGAACCTCACCCGTGGCCTGGTGGCATAAGGAATCTATCCAGATGACGATCCCGATGAACCCCATTCTTGAGAAGGAAATCCGCACACGCCTGCGTGGAGCACGGGCGTTCCAGCTACTCTTTGCCTACGTCCTGCTTCAGGTGTTGATTATTGGCGGCCTGATCCTGATGAGTGAGGCCATGCGCTCCGATGTTCCTCTTGGTGAGATCGGACAGAGCTTCTGGGCGATCACCTTTTGGATGCAGCTTGGGCTGGTCACATTAATCACACCGGGGCTTACCAGTGGTCTGCTGGTCGCCGAGCGTGAACAACAGACACTTGACACCATTTTGCTGACGGGATTGAAGCCAGCGGACATCGTTGTCGGCAAGCTTTGCAGCATCGCGTTGTTTATCATCTGGCTACTCGTAGGTTCGCTCCCGGTCACGGCAATCGTGTTCCTCACGGGAGGCGTTGCGCCTTCAGAGATCCTATTGGCGTATGTCCTTTTGACGTTTTCGGCGATGGTCTATGGCAGCATCGGTATCGCCTGTTCGGCGGTCGCAAAGTCTCAGGGTAAAGCAACACTCCTTGCGTATGCTGCAGCGATTGCATTGTTTATCGGGACATGTGTTCCAGCGGTGCCCGCCATTATGCACACAGTGTATGGCCAGACGGCGTATTTCTCCGCCATCAATGCGCTTGGCGCCCCGGGAGCCAGCTCATTCAAAGAGATTTACTTTGGTATCAGCTTCCCAGCATGGCTGATCAGCGGCATCTTTAATATCAGCCTCACAGCAGTATTTACACTGCTCGCCGCGCATCACTTGAGTGGATGTCAGCCACGCTACGCAGTGCAATTACGTCGAACCATTTTTGGGATGTTGATTGCTTTTGCCGCATTGCTTGGCGGTGCCGCACAGCTGAGCATTGGGTACATTCAGCTCTTCGTCTTCCTTGCGCCGCTTGCGCTGGTTGCGACATTTGGCACGGGAGCGGCTGCGAATAACACTGCCGAGGGTTCTATTGGGAAGCGGGTGTTTAGCGGAAGCGATGTGGCATCCGGGCGGCTGTTTGCGGTTGTGACGTACATCGTTGCCGCCATCTCGATGTTTGGTCTAAACCTGGTGTTCCGGCAGTGGACGGCTGTGGATGACCTTCCATTTACGCCACGGGCCCTTGGTCAGCTGCTGGTCAGTGGCTTTATGAACACGGCGGCACTGACGGGCGTTGCGGCGCTTTCGATGCGCTTTCTCAATGAGCGCTGGGGAGCGCTTGGGTTTACGCTGCTTGGATGGGCCACCCCGATGTTCATCCTCGGGATTTGTTCGGCATTTTTGCCATCGTCGAGCAGCGAAGCCCTTGGGTTCATCGCCCAGACGACGGTGTTTGACTACAGCCAGTCGCCGAACACCAGCCACTGGATTTTGACTGCAGTGGCCGGAGCGGCGTGTTGGATTGTCGCGCGCTGGAAGCGCTGACGTTACGCCCTAAGCTTCGATGGTAATCGTCAGTCCTGGGCCGGGCTTTGGATAGAGAATACGGGTCGCGCCAGCATCCAGGAGCGCTTTCACCGTGCGTTCCTTGTCAAAGGTGACCGCCAGCACGGTCCCACCCTGACCGGCGCCGGCAAGCTTTGCCGCGAGTGCACCGCCATTCATCGCGGCGGCAGCGAGGCGGTCACACGCATCCCCGCTTGCGCCAAGCCGCTGCTGAATCTGCAGGTTCTCGTTCATCGATGCCGCAAGCGTTTCCCATTCGCCATTTAGCAAGGCAGACTTTCCGTGGCGGGCAAGCGTTGCCAGATGCGTGTAGGCACTAACGACCTCGGGATCGCCATCGAGCCAGCGGAGGCGCACAGGCTTGTGTGCGGTACCAGAATGGTGAGCCACACCTGTGTTTGCAAGGACGAGGGGAAGGTCATTTGTGCCGCCGGGGATAAGGTCAGCAAGCGGCTCAATCGTCGCGAAAGGCATTGTGTCTGCGGCGAGGTGGGAGCCTTTGTCCCGAAAGTCGATATAGTTGAATCCGCCGAACACGGCCATGTATTGATCTTGAAACCCGCAGATGACGCCGAGTTGGTTGTACTCAATGTTGCGAATGGCTTCAGCGATGCTGTGTTTGACCATCTTTTGCTGAGCAGTCAACGCGCCGTAAACGGCAGCCATCAGTGCGGTTGATCCAGCGAGGCCAGCCTGCATCGGGATGTCTGTCTGTGTCGTCAGCGTAAAGCCTTGACCTGCGGGTGGGATGGCGATATTCATCCCGCGTAGGACGGCTTTTGCCAAGTCAAGACGGTCACCTTTAGGCTCAAGGTCATCGGGTGTGCGGATGATTTGGGAGACAGCACCGCCATCCGCCTGGAGGGTGATGACATCCGCGGATTCAAGAATTGCCGTCGCACGCTCGGAGAGGGAGCAGCTAAGAACGCTGCCGCCATACATATCGGTAGGGTTACCAAGCACTCCGCAGCGGCCGGGGGCCGTG
>CAIWTR010000262.1 GCA_903915615.1 uncultured Armatimonadota bacterium | reverse complement strand
GACATTCAGGATATTGGCTGCCGCTACTACACCTACGTTTCGACATTGGTGCACTGCATGCGCGCCGCGGCAAAGGCGGGCATCCCGCTTACAATCCTCGACCGGCCAAACCCTATCGGGGGTACGCACGTCGAGGGCCCAGTCACGGATAACGATAAGCTTGCCTTCGTCGCAATCCATCCAATCCCCATCCGCCACGGGATGACACTTGGCGAGCTGGCCAAATTGGTAAACATTCAAACCGACCTCAAATGCAACATCAATGTTGTCCATGCTGAGGGCTGGAAGCGGCGTGAATGGTTTGATGCCACTGGCTGTGAGTGGCTCGACCCGAGTCCAAACATGCGCAGTCTGGTGCAGGCAAACATTTATCCAGGGCCTGCGCAGCTCGAGTTCACCAATGTCAGCGTTGGCCGCGGAACGGCCACGCCATTTCAACTCTTCGGCGCTCCGTGGCTTGACCATTTCCGGTTTGTGGATGCGCTGCAGGCGATGAACCTTCCGGGCATCGGATTTGTACCGCGCACCTTTAAGCCGACCGCCAGCAAGTTCACAGGCGAAGAGTGCAAGGGCGTCGAGCTGATCGTGACGAACAGGGAAACCTTTCTGCCGGTGCAGACGGGTGTCGCGATGGCGATTGCCCTTCGAAAAGTAGCCTTTCGGCAATGGGAAATGGCACGCTGGCAGACGCTACTTTGCCATAAAGAGACATTTGATGCTGTCGAGCACGGTGCAGGCCTGCAGGATGTTGTCAAACTATGGGAACCAGGGCTCCAGAAGTTTAAGAATGACCGTAAGAACGTTTTACACTACCGCTGACAGCAGGTAGACTTTCCCCATCCGTTATTCACTTTCAGAAGGAACATCTGTGACATCCCGCAATCCTAAATCCTCTGCCTTCACGCTCATCGAACTCCTTGTCGTTATAGCCATCATCGCTATTCTGGCAGCCATCCTCTTCCCCGTCTTTGCACAGGCACGCGAGAAAGCCCGCCAAACCAGCTGCGCATCGAACCTAAAGCAGCTTGGCACCGCATTCCTGATGTACACGCAGGACTACGATGAAATGGCCATCCGGACATTTTACGGAAATAGCCCAAGCCGGACGCTGTGTTCATGGCCAGTGTTTACTCAGCCTTACATCAAGAACTACGAAATCTTCAAATGTCCAAGCACGCCACGTGACCTTGGAGCGACTCCGGGCACGATGGCAACACCAGGCGGCTGCGGTACGCTCGCAGCTGGCCTTTCGAGCTCCTATTTGTACAACTTGTACATCGGGGGTAACCGGGATATCGGATCTGGAGCTACGGCAATTGACACCATCAGCACCACGGGCATCAACAAGCCGAGTGAGACAGTGCTTTTTGTGGATGGCGGTGCTGATTCGCGTACCGTCCCCAATGACCCACTGCGCTGGCCGCTGAAGCGTGCGACCGCTGCCGTCGCGGGATTCCCGACAACCATTAACCGCACTGCATGGATTCTCATCCACTCGGGAAGCACCAATATGTCCTTTGCGGATTATGGTGCACCTCAGCCGCGGCACACCGGGATGACAAATGTTGCATGGGCGGATGGCCATGTCAAGGCGCAGCGCATCGAGAGTTTCTACACCAAGCCAGTGGTCGAACGCGCCGACAAGCCCGTGGGCGCAACGGCATTCTGGTCCCCGTGTCTCGATCCGGAATACGGCTGCCAGTGATTCCGTTTTTAGCCGCTGCACTGCTCCTCCCTGCTCTTTTGCAGGGAGGCGTACAGAAGAATCAGGACCCTGCATGGGAGCCTGCCAATGACACCACCGCGCGCCTTCTGATCACACAAGACCAGATCAACCAGAGGGCTGACAGCTGGCTGAGTAAGTACAAAGGGATCGTCACCAAATCCAGCATCGGGAAAACCCGCGAAGGCCGTGACATCCCCATCTATAAAATCGACACGCGCTCAGCAAAGAATGGTGAGCACAAGGAAGTGATGCTCCTCGCT
>CAIWTR010000261.1 GCA_903915615.1 uncultured Armatimonadota bacterium | reverse complement strand
TTGGGTCGCGCCCATTAATGGGTAACAGAGCAACATCTGGTTTGTAAGGCAAAACCGTCGCCACGAGTCCATCGTAGGGGATGCAGTCGCCACTGTGATAAATGGTCACGCCACCAACGGTAATGCAGTACCCATGGTAGCGGTAATCGCCATTTTCATCCGTTTCTAGTGCTTCATGCGCGGCAGGCACCGCAGTTATCGTACATCCATGAATGTCTGACAGGGTCAGCGTTTCATCTACGGGAATAGCCACAAGAATACCCACCGGATTAGTCACTCCGGCACTGACTAAGCGATCAAGGGCAAATGTGTAGTTCGCCCGCGGAACAATCCCTTTTACTCCCGGGTTTGCCTCGATAAGCTTTGCGATCGTCTCGCCATCAAGGTGGTCTGTATGATTATGCGAGCTGGTAATGAACGAGATGCCCGTCAGACGCTCCGGAGAGATGACCATTCGGGAAATACGATCGTGAGGCTTGGTGGTCTCAGCATATTTTCGCGAGAGGGAGTCTGAGAGGTAAGGGTCGATGATAAAGCGAAACCCCTTGTGACACACCAAGTAGCCACTTTGACCAAGCCAAGCGATGACAACCCGGTCGCCATGCGATGCTTCCATCTGAGAAATATTCTCGAGGAATGCATCATCGGCAAAGAGAGGTTCAATCACCTCTATCCGCCATGCTCTTTGCGCACAATTTCGACACCTGCACACATATTCGTTAGCTTGCGGCTTGCCGCCCAGCGCGCTGTCTGTGAGAGACCACAGTCCGGTGCAAATGCAAGCTGTTCGGCCGGCGCGTGATCGAGACACATCCGCACACGGCGGGCCACTTCGTCAACGGTCTCGATGTAGTAAGACTTCACATCGATTATTCCGACGGCCGCCACTTTTCCAGCATCCGCAATCGCACGGATAACCTCAAGCTCTGCAAACTCCCGGCTTGCCATTTCGACATGGATTTCATCAAGCGACATCCCGAGGAAAGCCGGGAACATCGGGGCATACTGGCGCGGGCCAACAGCTCTCGCCTTAAAGTTTCCAAAGCAAAGGTGCGTCGACAAATGACACTTGCCAACGATGGGCGCAACCGTGCGATTGAAAATGTCTACAAAGCGCTCTGGATCCTCTTTGTGGGCATAACAGCTCATGCTCGGCTCATCAACCGTGATCTCCGTACAGCCTGAATCAACGAGCGCAATGAGTTCAGCCTGAATCAGTGGAAGCAGCGCTTCTGTCACTGCCCAGCGGTCTTTGTACACATCCCCTGGGACCAAACGCCCACTCATCGTGTACGGTCCTGGGACACTGGCCTTCAGCACTGGCCCGGCAGGCGCAATCCGCTTTAAGCGGGCAAATTCTTCGACCGCACCCAGTCCACTTTCTGCACGAAGCGGGGAAACAATCTGATGGCGTCCTCGCTGGTCATGCGCCGGAGGTCCAAAGCGCCGCGGGCTGTCACCCTCAAGCTCGATGCCCGTCAAAAAACCATAGAAACTCAGGTTGAAGTCCAGACGGGTTTGCTCGCCATCCGAGATCACATCAAGCCCTGCTGTGACCTGATCCGCAACGGCAACGCGAACGGCATCGTTCTGGATTTCCGCGATGTCATCTGCGCCGAATTGGTCAAGGTGCTCGGATGCAAACTCAAGCCAACTTGGGAAAGGGTAGGACCCGATGACGGTGGTTCGGAGGGGAATCGTGGACATGGTTTATTCTAACTTACCCTTTGGGCGCGCCAACATTTTCGTAGAGCTTGGCGATGCGGTGTGCGTGCTCATCGTATGCGGCTTGAAACAGCTTTGTCGATTTCTCAACGCCCACAACTACACCAGCCGTCAAGACCTTTGGAGGCGAGCCAGCAGCCGTCAGGAGGGCCGCTGTTTCCGCCTTGATGCAGTTGATCAGCATCGCACCGCCAACCGTTGAACCAGGAGCGACAGGCGTTTCCAAGCCATCGATAGTGACCATCGCATCACCCATCGGGGCGCCGGTATCGAGGACGATGTCAGCAAAGCCCATCAGCTTCATCCCGGATGCGGCCTTGCTTGAGCTCGGCTCAGCGTGTTGACTGCTCACAATTGCGATAACACGGATGCCAGCTGCCTTAAAGCCTGCGGCCATTTCGATTGGCACAACGTTACAGCCAGAGCTGCTGATGACGATGGCCGTGTCGACAGACGAGAGGTCGAAGTTGCGCAATATCTGGTCTGCAAGTCCGGAAACATTCTCGAGGAACATCGCCTGTCTCTGACCATTCGCGCCCACAACCAGGTTGTGGAATGACAACGAAAGCTCGACGATGGGATTCCAGCCTGGAAAGGACCCGTAGCGTGGCCACATCTCCTCAACCATCATCCGGCTGTGGCCACTTCCAAAGACGTGCACCATCCGTCCGGCGAGAATGGTGTCACTGCACCACTTTGCGGCGAGTTGGATATTTTCTTGCTGGGCCCTTACACGGGTGATGATGCCTTCGCAGGAATCGAGGTAGCGATCTGAATACGTGTCATTGTGGGTCATGCTGTAGTCCTCCAAGTGACCATCCGCCATCTACGGGCAGCTGCTGGCCAGTGATACTCGCTGCGGCATCGGATGCGAAAAACAAAAGGGCATCCGCAATGGCATCCGCCTCGACAAAGCCCTGTGTCAGCGGCTGGCGCCGCTTAGCAAAGGCACTTATCTCTGGGTTTTCCTGTGCCCGGATGCTCATCGGGGTACGCGTCAGCCCTGGAAGCACCGCGTTGACACGGATGCCCATTTCCGCGTACTTACTGGCTGTGTGGTTTACAAGGCCCACAAATGCGCTCTTGGATGCCATATAGGCGGCGGTTGCAAAGCGGTCCGGCTCTGGATGAAACGCAAGGGCAGTCCCTGTCAGCGTGATACTGCCCCTCGTTTTGTTTCGCTCGAACATCCGAACTGCTTCGCGCGTCACGAGAAATGCCGTCGTCAGATTGAGGTCAAATGTCTGCTTCCAGGCATCCAATTTGACTGCAGCCAAAGGTCCATCCCCAAAGCTCCGCCCGGAGCCACCCGCAACGTGAATCACATCTGTGACACCAGAAAGTGAATTGAAGAGACCTTCTACAGCCGTTTCATCCCGTAGGTCACACACATGTCCAGTCGCTCCCGTTTGGGTTGCAAGTTCTGCCACCTCGGTTGCATCAATGCCTACAAATGTGACATTCATCCCACTGCGGGCAGCCTTTCGCACGGCAGCTGCCGCAATTCCAGAGCTGCCCGTGACCAAGAGGTGTTTAGGCATTTTCTGGAATTGCCCCGGCTGGCAACCGTGTCACAGAGCCCATTTTGACAGGCTTGCCTGTATCTGCACTCTCGATGGCGGCAAAGCACAACATCAGAGAACGAAGATTTCCTTCGGCACCATTTCGAGCTACACGACCGGTAGTGGAGGCATCGAGGAGCTCGGCCATCGTCCCTGCAAAGCCATCGTTGAACCACTTACCATTCAGAGCCGGTTTCGCTCTTCCTGCTGCCAGATTAAGCGTGACCTCTTGTGTCCCACCATCTGGGCCCGTCGTGCTCACGCTACCCTCTGTGCCAATAACCGTCGTTGAGTCGCCGGAGCCGTAAACGCACCCAGCATCAAAGGACATCGTCGCACGGCCACCTGGCCACTCCGCGACAGCGGTGGCTTCAAGCGGAGGAAGTCCGAGGTCAACGCGCGGCTCACCACGAAATGCAGTGACGGTTACTTCGACATCAACAGGCAGCAAAGATGCAACAAAGTCAAACCAGTGAATCGCAAAGTCGTAGAGCACAATGTCACGCATTTGGGCAAATGGCGTGCCTGCAATCCAGGTATGGTTCCAGTGAAGCTGCGTGTGGATACCCGTGATGCTGCCAAGGGTCCCGGATGTCACCAGCTCCCGGATATACGAAAAGTGTGGAGCAAAGCGGCCATTTTGATTTACGCAGAGCATCACACCATTTTGCTTAGCGAGAGCAATCATCTCAGAGCCGGTTTGGATGTCGGTCACAAATGGCTTTTGCGACAGCACATGATGTCCGCATTCGATAGCCCGCTTGATCAGTGGTGGCCGGTGCCTTGTATGCGTGGCGATGTCGATTGCATCTAGGTTGTCAAGGGCGAAAATGTCCTCAGGGTTGTCTGTGACGAGCGCATCCGGGAAGAACTGGTCAGCCCTTGACTGTGCACGGTTTTTATCGATGTCACAGAACGCTACGACCTTCCAGCCACGGGATTGGTACGCGGCGAGGTGCGTGCTTGCAATACCTCCACAGCCGATGATGGCTAAGCGAACATCTCGCTCGATGGCCGGCGGCATATACGGAAGTGCTGGCGCATCGATCTCGGGGACTGTTGCCGCAACAAGTGCGTACTGGTCATCGGTAGGGAGGGTGTCCTGCTTGCTCATACGTAGTTCAAAGTCCTTCCTGCGGCTGCGGATGCAGCGGCAAGGTCTACAATTTTCTGTCCAATCCGGCAAATACGCGGCGTAAGCGGCGCATGAAGTGATTCTGGTGATGCGGCAGTGGCATCGAAATGCTCGATGATGTTACGCATCGGGGCTGTGAGAGTGTCGACTGCGACAGGTGTTGGAACCGGATGGTCCATCGTCTGAATCATCACGTGGTCCTCATAGTCATAGCTGCTGATGGTACCGGAAGTTCCAACGACAACAAAGCCGCATTTGGGTTGTGGCTGGATGGTCCACGGGTCCGTAAAGGTCCCCCAACGCGTTTCGAATTTTGAGAGTCCACTAGCGTAACGGCAGACAACAATCGCATGCTCATCGACAAATGTCGCATCCACATTATCCGTGATAGCAGTGACCGTCAATGGCTCACGCCCACCGAGGAACCACGTTCCAAGTGTTGTCCCGTAGCCGAGATAGTCGAGCAGGCTTCCGCCGCCGCGCGCTGGGTCGTACCACCAGGATGCGCGCTTCATGGCAGCCGCGTCTTGCTCTGAAACCTCGATTTTGTCCGCAAGATGCCGTAGCGGCCCGCGGTTCCCATCATAAAAATGAACCTCAAGGACATCCCCAATGGTGCCTTCATCGATCAGACGCTTTGTCGTGATGTGAGGTGGGTACCAGGCGAGTGGCCAGTTGATGGCAAGTGTCTTTCTAGCCGTCGCAGAGGCCTCGATCATGCGGTCAGCATCCGCAACATTTGCTGCAAATGGCTTTTCACAAATCACATGAAGGCCTGCGTCGAAGGCCGCAGCAGTGACGTTTGCATGCTCTGCGGTCGTCGAGCAGACAATTGCAGCATCCGCGCCAGCTTGCGCAAAAGCCGTTTGTAAGTCAGTAAAGACCCGGTTAGAAGGAATTGAATGCGTCTCGATTGCAGCTGTCATTTTGTGAATGTCAGGGTCGTAAATGCCTGCAATCGAGCATCCAGGCGTGTCGGCTACGAGGCGTAGCAAGTCACCCATGTGCATGTGGTCAAAGCAAAGTCCTAAATATCGCATTGATTTCTCTCCTTACTTTTTCTGAAGACGGTCTGGTGCGTATGCGGAGAGCTCGGCACAGGATGAAAAGTTCTGCTTTGGATTGCTGCCATGTGCTGGTGTGCCGCTGACACGGACTCCCACAATCGATCGCGGAGCTTGGAGTCGGAATGTGAATTCTTGTCCATCCGTGAGCGGGGGCTGCTGGTCAGCGGTCGTCTGTGGGTAACCCGGCAGGCGTCCAAGGGCCTTCCATGGACCGCCGGGGGCTTCCTGAACTTCGACCATCGGGGCTCCCACAAACCACCCGCCATCGAAGAAACAATGTCCGTGGGTGAAGACGATTTTATCGATGTCCACCTGTTCAGCGGTGTTGACCGCGTACCAGTCTCCAAACTCGCTTGTGTTACTGTGCGTTACGACGATGGACTTCGGTTCGCCATCCACGATGGAGCCATTGATGTTCCCCGGGCGCGAGCGGGACTCGGTTCCCCCGAGGAGGACATTACCCACACGACGTTGCTTCGGCGCATTGGTGCGAAGCCAAACGGAATAGTCTTCGCCGCTGCTGCCGCAGTCTGCAAAAGGTTGAAGGGGAACAGAGCCTTTGGATGTTTTGAGTGCAAACGTCCTTTGGCCAGTTTGTTGTGGCATTTGGGAAGTTACTACCAATGTTGATGGTTTATCCGTTGACTTTTTACCCGCGACGGCCGACAGCACCCATGGACCGAAGGTGAATGCAGCAAGGGTTTTGTTAGAGTCTTTGCCATCCAAGCGTTGGACACCCAGCGTCCAAGTGAATGTTCGGGATTGCCCGACTTTCCACGTTGATGGAAGCTGTGCAATGGGGGATGTTCCATTTGAGGTTATCCAGGTTGGTTTACGCCACCCAATGGAATATTTGCCCGACTTACCAGATTTCAGTGTCCAGCGGAACCGTACTTCTGCGGCTCCGTGGTTGTTCACCCATTCGACTTCCTGAACCCAGACGTTCCCGCGGTGCGTGATGCTACATGATTCCGGCAATGTAAAGACAAGCCCACCTTTAGCATCCGTGACGGCAAACAACTCGGGGAGCAAGGCCATCGCACGCGGGCCACTTGAGACACAGCAGTTGATTCCGGGAGTGTAGGGTTTTGTGCCATCCAACGATGTGTAGTAACACCAGGTACGGCCATCGGGGTGCTGTGCAGCTGCGAGATGGTTAAACGCCGCCTTCTCAACCTGTGCGGCATAGGTTGGCTTGCCTGTCAGGCGCAGCAGCTGCGTGCATAACTGGATCCAGGTCGTCGTAACACATGTCTCACCAACATTGGCATTCGTGCCGTTCGGGAGCTGGCCATGTGGGTGGAAGTGTTCCCCGTGGCTCATCGAACCCGTGATGTAAGTGTGATTAGCGATGACATCCGCGGCTGCTTCTTCGATTGTTCGGATGATGTCGGTATCCCCGATGGTTCGCGCGTATTCACACAGGCCAACCATGTTTGAGAGCATTTCATACGCTTTGCCATTTGCAACTTTTTCAACACCGCCATGGGTACGGAGTGTGCTCAAAATGCGTGGTCCACGCTCGCTTTCCATGGCCGCGACAATCGCGTGCGCGAGCATCAGGTAGCGCTGCTCACCAGTCCTGCGATAGAGGAGGACAACGGGCTCAAGAACACTGGTCGCTGCCATCCCAACATGGGTGCCCGCATCGAGAAGCTTCTGTGGCTGCGTTGCAAATTTTGCATACAGAAGGTCACCAACCTTGCGGCAGGCATCGAGTGCGAGGGGATTGCCGGTCCAGCGATGCGCCTGCAAAAGCCCGATGAGGCAGTACTTATGTGACCAGACATCCCAGTCGGCTCCGTTGAACAATCCGAAGCGCTTGTCTGGGGTGTAGGTTCCGAGGTAGCCATCCGGTTCCACACAGGCAACCAGCTCTGCAACGGTTTGATCCAGCTTTGTTCGGATGGCCGCATTACCGGTGCGTGCCCATTCGAGGGAGAGTGCATCCAGGTACTTGCCAACATGCTCACCAATCCAAGGGTGGCTTCCGGGGCGCTGCTTGAACCCGGCGAGGAGGGGAGTGGTGTCCATCGGGGCAAGGCGGCCTTGTCCATTGGATGCAATTCGGGAGCCGAGCCAGCCGGACACTTGAATGTCTTGCGGTGTAAGGAGGTTGATTCGGTCGGATAAACGTGGCTTGATCAGGTCTGCAAAAGGCTGGCGGCGGGACAAATAAGACATACTGTCGATTCCGCACCGGGGCCGTGTCTTCCTGCCAGTTCTGGTCTCGAATCGCCTCGCGGCAGGATAACTTGTCGCCAAGGGTGAAACCATACTACATATGTCTGAAAAATCCTCTACGGTAACCGCACAGGACGATGTCCTGATCAAGAAAGTGGTTCGGAAGCTTATTCCGTTTCTCTTCTTTCTTTACATCATCGCCTACCTTGACCGCGTAAACGTCAACTTTGCCAAGCTGGAGATGCCCTGGTTTTCTAGCTCCCAATATGCCTTTGGAGCTGGAATCTTCTTCATCGCGTACTTCATTTTTGAAGTACCAAGCAACTTGGTGATGCGTAAAGTCGGCGCCAAGAAGTGGATTGCAAGAATTATGTTTACGTGGGGCATCATCGCGATGCTCTTCATCTACGTAAAAGACAATTACCCACTCTTTGTAAGCCTTCGGTTCCTCCTTGGCATCGCCGAGGCTGGCTTCTTCCCCGGCGTCTTGCTGTATCTGACCACATGGTTCACCAGTAAAGAGCGCGCCAAGATGGTGTCGCTGTTTATGACTGCAAATGCTGTCACGCTCAGCCTTGGATCACCGCTCAGCGGACTCCTCATCGACCGAGGACCACTGTTTGGTCTGGCGGGCTGGCAGCAAATGTTCCTGTTTGAGGCCCTTCCTGCTGTGATTATGTCAGGGGTTGTTCTTTGGTATCTGCCGAACGGACCAGAGGATGCCAAGTGGCTCACGACCGCTGAAAAGGCGGTTATTCAGCGGCGTCTCGCTGACGATGGAAGCAAGACGGTTGAGCATGGACCGATCCTTCCGATGTTGAAGGAACCGGACATGTGGAAGCTGTCTGCTGTGTATCTCTTCGTCGTTACGGGGATGTACGGAGTTGGCTTCTGGGTCGCAGACTTGGTTAAAAAACTGCTCGTCACCACTGGCGGTATGGATGCTTTTACAAACCTTGGCATCAAATCTGGACTCGCCGTCGGCCTGGTCTGTGTGCCCGTGTTTACATTGACTGGTATCGCGATGGTCCTCAATGCTGCGAGCTCTGACCGGCATCAAGAGCGTCGCTACCACGTTGCGATCCCTGCGTTCCTTGGTGCGGCTGGCCTAATCGGCTTTGCTCTCTTGCAACAGTATGAGCTTGCTGCTCTCATCGCCTTGACCGTTGCTGTCTGCGGCATGTGGAGTGTGCTCGGGCCATTCTGGGCGATGCCTCCAACTGTCCTCGGGCGCCTCGGTGCACCTGCTCTAGCGGCCGGACTTGCGCTCATCAACTCGATTGGTAACCTCGGAGGCTTCTTCGGGCCGAAAGTCCTTGGTGAAGCGAAGGATCTCTCCACGCAGGGACTCTTTATCCTGGCCGGTTGCGTTGTTATCTCCGGTATCGTCGCTCTGACGCTCAAAGCATCTCCATCCGCAAAGGTCGAGGCATCCGCATGAACATCAAGAAATCATCCACTACCCTAATCGCCGCATTGGCTTGTCTTGGCATCGCAGGAGCCGCCATCGCACAAAAGGAATTCGAACCAAACCGTGATTCCTTTTCACAGCCCGGTGTGCCGCAAGGCGTGATGCATCACTATGTGTACACCAGCAAGGGTGGCATGTTCCCTGGTACGGTCCGTGATGTCTGGGTCTATATCCCTGCGCAATACGATGCAGCCAAACCTGCGGCGTTGATGGTCTTTCAGGATGGTGGGGGCTACGTTGGCCGTGATGGTGGTTACCGCCTTCCAAACATCGTCGACAACCTCATCGCCAAGGGGGAAATGCCAACCACGATCTGTATCATGGCAAACCCGGGCGTCGTTCCACCCGCTGACGAAAAGACGCAGCTGCCACGCTACAACCGGAGTGTTGAGTACGATGGCATGGATGATCGGAATGCACGCTTCCTGATCGAAGAGCTCATCCCGGATGCGACAAAGCGGTACAAATTGAACATCACCGCGGATCCACGTGGTCACGCCATCAGCGGCGGAAGCTCAGGCGGAATTGCGGCATTCACCGCTGCCTGGGAACGCCCGGACTACTTCGGGAAAGTCCTCGGCTTTATCTCGTCGTTCACAGACCTGCGCGGTGGACATAACTATCCATCCCTGATTCGCAAGCTCGAGCGCAAGCCGATTCGTCTTTATCTCGAAGAAGCCGTGAATGACCAGGATATCTACTCTGGTTCGTGGCCGATTGGCAACACCGATGTCGCTGCGGCTCTTGCATTCGCCGGTTATGACCACAAGTATGTGACCGGACCTGGCGGGCATGATGGTCGATTTGCATCGGCGATTTTCCCGGATGCGATGCGATGGTTGTGGCGAGGCGGGATGACGGGAAGCCCGGAGCCCGGCGGGACACGCCAGCCCCTCGTGAACATTGCTCTGGATGAGTCAAAAGCGTGGGCTGCTGTAAGCGGTCTCCCACCGGTCACGGCCATTGCCGGTTCGACATCTGGCAACCTCATGGTTGCGGCGGCTAATGCAGTCCATGTTCTCGGCACGGATGGCAAAGTTACGACAAAGTGGGAGAAGACGGGCACGGTCAAAGCGCTTTCGACCGTCGCGGGCGGTGGAGCCTATGCGTTGACGACTGGTAAATCCGTTGTTGCTCTCCAGTCGGATGGCACATCGAAGACGCTTGCCAAGGGGCTGAACGGTGTCTCTCTGGCTGTCCGCACGGATGGTTCCTGCTATGTCCTCACCGATTCTGGCAAGCTGGTCTTTATTGGCAAGGATGGCAAGCGCCGCGATGTAGGTTCGGCTGCTGGAACAGGCGCATCGAACATCCAGCTCGTGCCTGACCAGAGCCTGCTGGTTGTGTTTCCTGACCCAAAGGTCGGTCGCTATGCGGCGAGCTGGTCAGTTGCACCGGATGGCACGCTGTCCAATATGCAGACCTACTTTGATGTCTATATTCCTTACGGTCAAACCGGAGCGGGGATTGTTGGAACCGCTGTTGACCGCAATGGCTGGCTTTATGGCGCAGGCACGATCGGTATCCAAATTCTGGACCAAGCCGGTCGTGTAAATGCCATCCTTGCTTCTGCTAAGCCGAAAGCCGTCGGCCAGATAGCGTTTGCCGGAAAGAACGGCGCAACGCTTTACCAGCTAGTTGATGGTGCGCTGTACGCTCGTGAAACGCGGGCACAGGGCGTAAACCCAGATGGCCCAGCCGTGAAGCCACCGGGACCAAGGCTGTAGATACAGAAAAGCCCCTCGGACCTAACATCCAGAGGGGCTTTTTTCATTTCTGAACGGCCTACGTCAGTGCCTTTGGGAACACTCCGCTTGGTTTATAGACAAGACCAGGGAACAGTGCAGAACTGGTGATGGCCTGTCCAAACACCAGCTGGCTAATTTCCAGGAGCACATTTCGATAGTCCGTTGTCACGCGAAGATCTCCAGGACCATCGAGCTGTTCGGTTTTGAGGCCCGGCCACTCGGCATGCACCTTGCCTCCTGTGACTCCATTTCCAAGCACCAGCCATGCGCCTGCGCGTCCATGATCCGTCCCAAGAGCGGAGTTTTCCGGGATGCGGCGTCCAAATTCAGTCATCACGACAATGGTCGTCTTTTCGAGCATCGGTCCGATGTCCGTTACAAAGGCATCCAATGCGCCTGCTAGGTCTGTAAACAAGCCTGCAAGGTAACCACTGGATGTTCCCTGTGTCACATGGGAATCCCAGCCTGTACTGTCAAGGAAGACGCTGGTCGCGCCAACATTAGCCTTTAGGAGCAATGCGGCCTGGCGGAGCGACTCACCGGTTGGAGATGTTGGATATGTCGCACCAGCTGCCGGCACATAGGCATCAGGATTGACCTTATCCATCGCATCGAGCACACGCAGCGCCGCAAGTCCACTTGCATGTGCGGCTGTATCTCCAGCTTCATAGAGCTGCTTGATAATCCCGCGTAAGGCTTTCGACCCGCCAAGTTTGACATCGTTGATTGTCCGGATCACCGATGGGCTTGGGGCTCCGCGGAGCGTATCGGGGAGGAGGGAACCAAAGGTGACAGCCCGCAAGGGACTTGGAGTAGCGGGTTGCGTTGCGTGTAGTGCCCGCGCGAGCCAGCCACTACTGAGCTCCTGCGCCTGACCTTCCGCACCACGCTCCATGGTTGCCATCGCTTCGAAGTGGGATCGCGTCTGGTCCATACTCCCAATGGCGTGAATCGCTGCGAGCTTACCTTTGCTATACCAAGGCTTCAATGTTGCCGCCGCTGGGTGGAGGCCATAAAAGCCATCTAGGTCGATCAGACCAGACTTAGGTGTTCCAAGTCCGATTGTCCGGCGGTGATTGTGATACTCATCATCACCAAAAGGCACAATAAGGCTTGCACCGTCCATCGCACCACGGAGGAACAGCACGACAAGCTTTCGGTCTGACGGTGTGGCGCTTACATTGGTTATCCCGGATGCACCCAGCCACGAGGACAGAATCGTTGCAGGCAAGGTCGACATCCCGGCAATGGAGTGCAAGTGTGGCGCGGTAGTTTCGCACAGTGGGCGCGGCGTCAGGCCCATTGGAACTCCGGTGATGCGAGGACTGCGGTGATTCTGTCTGCATCAGATGCCGTTGTAAATCGGTTACGACACAAATGCTTGACAGCGTTGTTATCCAGTTTTGTGTTCTGGATGCTGTTGCTGCCAAGATCAAGAGCGAATTGCCACCTTGGAATCATGTTGCCTACCCAAGCCGTGGTCGTGTCCGGGTAGCCATCTGGCATCGGCCACTGGTGAAGCGGCTGGCCCATGCGTTCAAGCTGGTACTGGATGTTTCCGATGCCGGATGTATCCGCATTTGTTGCCCTTAGACACGCGATGAGGTAATCAAACGGTTGTCTAAATTTGGGTTTTGATGCATAGAACGCATCGCTAAGGAGGATGTGCCTGACAACTTTATCGATGGCCCCTGCGGATTGTCTGTAGACCCGTGCACTAGTCTCTTTCAAAGCGTGGGTGTCACTCTCATTCCCGCAGAAAAAGTCCACGAGTTTTGCAGTGATGAACCGTGCTGTCGCTCCGTGGCTGGTAACAATTTCGACTAATTTGTCACGTTCTGCTTCGCCGTTCGGCTCATTGATGGGAACCCCCAGGACATCTTTTTCACCGCGTGTGTGGTTCTTGCCATCAAAAACAACTGTTCCAACACGCTTAAGAAAGCCATCCTCAATCGTCCAGCCGCTCAGCAATTTTGCCACGTTTTTGACGTCGGCTTGCGTGTACCCGCCATCCACACCGAGTGTGTGTAGCTCAAGCAGCTCGCGGGCGTAATTCTCGTTTACATTGCCACTTTTGTTCAGTTGGTTATCGAGATAGCCAATCATCGCTGGAGACTTGATACTGGCATCAATCAAATCGTGAAAACGGCCAAGCGCATGGGGGCGAATGACGGTTCGTTGGTCATCTGCGAGGAAGTAGAGCAGCTCGGCATCGGCCTGTTTTCGCTCACGTGCCGTCGCAACCTTTCGACCATAAATGTTGAAATGGTTGGTCCAAAACTGGCACATCCGCTCGCGAAGCTGCCACTGAGAATACGTGGAGCGGAGAATCGTTGCGGCAGACAGCTCGCTTAACACGCGCGGCTGTGAGACATCCCGTAGCTCATAAATCGCACCCGGCCGCAGGCAGGGAAGGCTGTTCAAGCGAAAATGCAGCCCGGTTGTTTCGGTTGGTTGCAGGTAGGTCGCAGGCCCGATGACTTCGGTTGGGGGAGTCAGCTGTTTATCAATCCAACCATCAAGGCCGAGGGAAAGGACATCCTCGATGAGAGCTGGTGTGGGGCCAAAGCCCGCCCGCGACACAAGATGTTTGGCGCGGATTCGATCTTGATTTGTTGTTTTGGTAGTTCGGTCAGGAAAGTATTGTGAGCGCGGATCAAGCGATGTCCTGACAGGTTTACATCCCGCTGCAAGCCCGGCCGTCGCGACAATCAGCGTTCGCCTGTCTAGCATCAGCCTGCCTGCGCTTCCGTTTCAAGGGAGCGTGACTGCTGCGTCTTGAGTGCCTTGCGAACTCCGAGGGACCCACCAACTGACAGTGCAAAGAGGGCGGGGAAGAACAGCGCCCAACCAATCAGGGGAACTAAGCCGGCCCCGATCAGCATTCCTGCGGCTTTAGCGGATGTTGCCATACGGTTTCCTGCGACATCGGTGGAGAGCCGGTCAGTCAGCTCATCCATAATGGCTGCCGATCCCAAAATACCGTGTACGCCAGCCCAACAAGCAATCGCGATGCCAAGTATCTTGACAACCGCTGGCTGGGCATTCATCATTGCCACGCCGCCGCCGACGGCGACAACAGTGATGATGCCTCCGATGATTCCGGTTTTTAGCGGGGTTGCCATGATGATCGAACGAATCACAGCCGTTCGGGATGGAAAGAGGTAGCGAGCAAGGATTATCGTTGACCAGAGTACGATCGCAACCGCAAATCCAAGTATGAGCGCATAGTTAACATCACCCTGTGTCATCCGGCTTCTTTCCCTTCGCGTACCGCGTTACTGTACTACGTAAAAACAGGAATATTCAATCATTGATGGCTTTTCGTATCACGGTGTTCATGCGACTTGTATAATTGCTGGCATGGCACTCTCGAGCAACGCGAAGCAGCTCCTTGCATCCGCACCAACCTGCAGGATTTTGGTGGTTGGCGACCTGATGGTGGATGAGCATATTTGGGGCACTACCAGCCGTGTTTCACCGGAGGCACCGGTCCTCGTGGTAGATGTCCAAAATGAGACATTAGCGCCAGGTGGTGCGGCAAATGTAGCGCAGCAGCTGCTGGCTCTCGGAGCAAATGTTTTCGTCGCCGGAATCGTTGGACGTGACAATGCGGGTGATGATTTGTTGGCATTTCTTGACCGTTCTGGTGCCGATGTCTCAGCAGTTTTCAAAGCCGGTGACCGCCCTACGACACGTAAAACGCGCGTCATTGCGGGGAGTCAGCAAATCGTTCGTGTGGACCGCGAAGTTCGTACACCGCTCGCAAGCGATCAGGTGGATGACTTCTGCAGCACCATCGAAGGCGTGTTTGAACACGTCGATGCCGTTTTGTTCTCAGACTATGAAAAAGGTGTCTTTACAGAGGCCATTGCGAGGCGATTGTTGGAGCGCGCTAAGGCAAAAGGCCTAATCGTAACTGCTAATCCAAAGCCTCGGTCGGTGAGCTGGTTTGCTGGCGGCGACTTGGTACAGCTAAACCGCTCCGAAGCGGATGCCGCGAGTCGTTCCCACAGATTTGCATCCTTGGATGAGCTTGATTTTCATGCAGCCGGTGCTGAGTTACGCGGAGTTCTCGGGGTGATTAATCTCCTCGTGACGCGCGGACCAAAGGGGCTGACGGTTTTTCATGCAGATGGAACCGCTACAGATGTCCCAGCGCATCCGGTTGAGGTTTACGATGTGGCTGGTGCGGGGGATTCTACATTGGCAGTTGCGACGATTGGCTTGGCTGCCGGTGGTGATGTTGCTACATCAGTTTTGCTTGGAAACGCAGCAGGTGGAGCTGTCGTACGTAAGAGTGGAGTCGTTTCAGCAAGCGTGGCGGAGATAGAAATCTTACTTTAACCCTTAAGAACGCCATCGCAGCATCCAACAATCGTCCACAGGAGCAGTTATGAATATTTGTGTCATTGGTACTGGTTATGTAGGATTGGTTACCGGCGTTGTTTTCGCTGACCTCGGAAACGATGTTGTCTGCGTCGACAAGGACGAGGCAAAGGTCAATCGCCTGCGTGCCGGCGACATGCCCATCTATGAACCCGGACTTGAAGAGCTGGTGCTGCGTAATGTCGATGAAGGCCGCTTGGTCTTCACAACGGATATCGACACTGCGGTTCGCCGCTCCGATGTCGTTTACATCTGTGTTGGTACACCTCCAAAGGATGACGGTTCCACCGATATGTCTCAGGTCGAAGGCGCTGCGCGCTCGATCGCTGCATCCATGGACCGCTACAAAGTCATCGTCAACAAGTCAACCGTTCCTGTTGGCACGGGCAGCTTTGTCCGCGAGGTCATTGAACAGAACCGCCGCCGCAACGTAGACTTTGATGTTGTCTCCAACCCTGAGTTCCTCCGGGAAGGCAGCGCCATCCAGGATGCATTCAACCCAGACCGCATCGTTGTGGGAGCTCCTAACCAAAACGTCGCGATGAAGATTATCGAGCTCTACGCTCCGCTTGAGCGCCCGATGATTATCACCGATGTGGCATCTGCAGAGATTATCAAGTACGCATCGAATGCCTTCCTTGCAATGAAGATCTCCTTTGCGAACTCGATTGCTAACCTCTGTGATGCAGCAGGTGCAGATGTCGTTCAGGTGATGAAGGGGGTTGGGCAGGATAAGCGTATTGGTGCGGCATTCCTCAACGCTGGAATCGGCTATGGCGGTAGTTGTTTCCCGAAGGACACCACCAGCCTTCTCCATACCGCGAATGCGGCTGGCGTACCATTCCCACTCCTTGAAGCAACCGTCGCAACCAATGATCTCCAACCAAAGCGCTTTGTTGATTCGATTGTCACCTGTATGGGTGGTGTCGAAGGACGCAAAATTGCGGTTCTAGGACTTGCCTTCAAGGCCAACACGGATGACATGCGTGATGCAAAGTCCATCGATGTAATCCTTGGCTTGCAAGCCCACGGCGCTACAGTGTCTGCATTCGATCCAATCGCTGCCGACAACTGCAAGCGTTACTTGCCGGAGCTGCATTATGCACGCTCAGCCTTTGAGGCTGTCGAAGATGCGGATGCGGTCGTCGTAGTGACGGAGTGGAATGAGTTCAAGCAGATAAATCTTGAAAAGCTCAAGGCCACGATGAATGGTAACTGGCTCTTTGATGGACGTAATCTCTACGATCCTGAGAAGGTCAAGCGGCTTGGCTTCCAGTATGTTGGAGTTGGTCGAGGCTATAAGTGCCCTAACCAGGAAAAGGCCGCTGGTCAAAGCGCTGCGTAGCCTGCACTAACAACGTTCACAAACGATCACACCTCCAGCGTCAATATCGATACTGGGGGTGTTGTCTATTTGGAAGCTCAGACAGGCGGATGGACGACAAGCGAATGCACGATGGGAGCATCAGCCGTCGGAAAAGATGAGACGCACCGGGTTTAGTGGTCGGACACATTCGTAATGTGCCTAGTTAAAAGGAAACCGCCTCTCACATGTGAGAGGCGGCAGTACACCCGAAGGGATTCGAACCCCTGACCTTCTGGACCGCAACCAGACGCTCTAATCCACTGAGCTACGGGTGCAACGAGGAGAATATTATCCTGTCAGAGGCATTGAGTCAAGCCTTATTACAGCTTTATCTCAACCGTTCCTGTTATTCCTACTCCGAGGACACGGGAAAGCTTTCCTGGGTCATCCACGCTGCGGTTGTCGATTGG
>CAIWTR010000260.1 GCA_903915615.1 uncultured Armatimonadota bacterium | reverse complement strand
GTCTGGCACGACCGCTTCAAAGCAGTGCGCAACAACCTCGAAAAAGGACCTCAGCCATGGGAGCTCTACGATCTACGCGAAGACCCGCGTGAGCTCACAAATGTCGCAACCAAAGCCCGCCTCGTTGTCTCCGACTTTGATAACTACGCAAGCCGGCAACACAAGCCGAGTAAGGACTTCCCGCTCAAGGGGCTTGGAGATAAGGCTTCGTAAAGGGACAGTCATTAACCTTGTGGGACGCTGTTTTGATTCATGTAGGAACGGATAAATCCCAAGCTCACAAATGTCGCAGCAAAGGCACGCTTGGTTGTCGCGGATTTTGATAACTACGCAAGCCGGCAACACAAGCCCAGCAAGGACTTCCCGCTCAAGGGGCTTGGGGATAAGGCGCAATAGCCCGGTGGGCATCCACCAGAGCCGATGCCAGTTTTTAACAACGTTGCAGGGGATACATCCGGTCCAACCCGGCAGGAATCCAGTACCCCATTCGGGAATACGAACATCTGACAAACAAACGGGTAACAACCCCGTGGGAGAGAACATTTTATGTGGAGTTTGATCGCCGCCATCACTGCCGCCGCACTACCCATCCAGCCAGCTCAGGATGATGTCCCTAACTTCTGGGTACGCCCTGGCTACAAGGTCACCATCGCCGCCGAGCAACCCGGAACCCGCTTCCTCGAGTTTGATGACAAGGGAACGCTATTCATTAGCCGCCCAAATCCAGGCGAAATCCGTGCGTTTGTCGACAAAGACAAAGATGGTCTCTACGAGACATCGACAGCATTCGTCACCGGAAAGCCTACCGTTCACGGGATGGCATTCGAAGGCGGCTGGCTTTGGTACTCCCAGTCCGGCGAAGTACACAAGGCGCGCGACACGAACAACGATGGCGTCGCCGATGAAGACATCACCGTCATTAAGGACCTCCCAAATGGCGGCGGTCACTGGTGGCGTGCACTTGAAGTCACCGCGGATGCCATTTATACAGGCATCGGTGATGCGGCAAATGCCAGCGATATGCGTGCAACCGACCGCCAAAAGATCTGGAAGTTCGCCAAGGATGGCACCGGTAAGACACTCGTCGCAGGCGGAATCCGTAACAACGAAAAGCTGCGGATGCGCCCAGGCACCACCGACCTCTGGGGCGTTGACCACGGCTCTGATAAGTTTGGCGATCCATACGGTGAGACTCCGGGCAATACCCCGATCTCAAACCTCAACCCCACCGATGAGTTCAACCTCTACGCCGGCGGTAAGTTCTACGGTCATCCGTTTATCATGGGCTACGGCGTTCCCCGCCCTGAGTTCAAGGATGTGCCCGACTTGCTGAAGATCGCGGCGGAAACCATCACCCCAGGCTGGAACTTCCCTGCACACTCTGCATCGAACTCCTTCTGCTTCGTGGCAAAGAAAACGCACTTCCCTGCAGACCACTACGCAGATGCATTCATTGCGCATCACGGCAACTCTGGTGGAACCACCCTCCGTGCAGGTTACTCGGTTGACCGTCTCCTCTTTGACAAGGAAACCGGAAAGCCTTATGGGTTGCTTCCAATCGTCAAGTGCCTCGATAAGGACAACAAGCCGCTTGGTCGTCCACTCGACTGTACGGAAGCTCCGGATGGCTCCATCCTGTTCGCTGACGATGCAGCCGGTGTCGTTTACCGTATTAGCTACACGGGTGCAAAGAAGTAGCCTCCTGAGCGCCGCATGGGGACTTCCCTGTGCGGCGCTCGCCCTCTCACTGCTGAGCCATCCCACACAAGGGGCACAAACAGCAGTGGCACAAATGGAAGTCATGCCGCTCCGCGGCGCGATTAGCCTCTACGACAAAGCATGCGTGCGTTGCCACGGTCCCGGCGGGTCATTCTACGGATCAGAGCTTGGAAAAGGCAAAACGGCTGCCCAGCTACGCAAAATGGTCTGGGAGATGTGCATCGCGCAGGGCGGGCTTACGGTTTCGCAGCGCGAAATCGATGCGATGACG
>CAIWTR010000259.1 GCA_903915615.1 uncultured Armatimonadota bacterium | reverse complement strand
TGGCATTTTTCTATGAGATAGCGCCTCACTATCGCAAGAATTGGCTGCGGTGGGTAACGGATGCCAAGCGGCCTGAAACGCGCGCGCAGCGGATTCCACAAATGGTGGATGCGCTAGCGGCCGGCCAGCGAGATCGGTAAGAGGCAGGGCACATCCTTGATGTGCGATGAGAATTCGGTTGCACAGATTGCATAGGGAACCGTTCGACTGCCTTCGCTGGTAGTAAGTCTTACTCACATTTTCGGACAAGTTTGTTATGGTGGGCTTGTACTTGAATCCATCATCAACAATTGGATTCGTTTCCATCTGGCTTTAAGGTGTCACTGTGAGGTCGAATACAGAGTCAAGTGATAGTCTGGCTATGATACAGGCTCTAAATTTGGCCATGTGATTGTCTAACTAAACTATGGATTCAAAAAATGTCTTAGACCGAGCAGGCATATACGTCCGACAGCCTACCGGCTACAAGGCATTCATCCCTGCTACGTTGCCACCACATCCACCAATCAATCTGGATGCCTCACTCACTGCGTTGCTTTCCCGCGCCGACCGTGCATTAGGCAGACTGGATGGCTCCGTGTCGACGCTGCCGAACGCGGATCTGTTCATCCTGATGTATGTTCGTAAAGAAGCCGTTCTCTCAAGCCAAATTGAAGGAACACAAAGCTCTCTCCAGGACCTCTTAGCGGCTGAATCGTCTTTGTATGATGCGCATCGTCCGAAGGATGTCGATGAAGTTATCAACTACGTGCGTGCGCTTAATTATGGGCTCAAACGCCTGAAGGACATGCCAATCTCCATCCGGCTTATTCGTGAAATCCACGATCAGTTGTTGCAAGGAGTGCGTGGGAAAAATCTTAATCCAGGCGAGTTGAGAAGCAGTCAAAACTGGATTGGGCCAGCTGGATGTACGTTATCTACAGCGACCTTTATCCCACCTCCGGCGCATGATGTTACAAGGTGTCTCGGAGAGTTGGAAGTGTTTCTCCATACCGCCGATGATCTTCCACCTCTTGTGAAGATTGCATTAGCGCATGTGCAATTCGAAACCATCCACCCATTTCTCGATGGTAATGGTCGCTTGGGACGCCTTCTCATCACGTTCTTACTAACTGAATCTGATGTTTTGCAAAAGCCGGTTCTCTACCTTTCACATTTCTTCAAAAAACACCGTCAGCAGTATTACGAGCATCTACAACGAGTTCGCGACTACGGAGAGTTTGAGGCGTGGTTGGATTTCTTTCTCCGGGGAGTGGTCGAAGTCGCTGGAGAGGCTGCCGTAACCGCGCAGCGTATTCAGCTACTGCGTGAGAAACACCGCAGTGCAATAATGGACACCTTAGGGCGTGCTGCTGGCAATGGTCTCCGCATACTTGAACACTTGTTCTGCAAGCCAATCATTTCAGTCACGGATATACAACAGCTCACAGGAACAACACATGCTGCAGCTAGTACAACCGTTCAGCGCTTGGTAAATCTTGGGATTCTCGTAGAAGTGACCGGTTATGCACGTAATCGGCGCTTCCGATATGACGCTTATGTCCAGCTGTTCACCGATGGTACCAACATTGTGGATGAAGTTGGACTCACAGTGTCGCCAGAAGAAAGCTAATCCTTAGCCGTTTAGGTTGCTAAGTGACAGTCAGCCTATAACATCGACGGGCCCATTTGTATTGATAGACGCCTGTAACCAAAAAACCGCCCTCCGGATTTCCAGAGGGCGGTTTGTAAACATCTAGCCTATTCCCACTCAATCGTTCCTGGGGGCTTGCTCGTGAGATCGTAGACCACGCGGTTTACGCCTTCCACTTCGCCCACAATCCGGCTGG
>CAIWTR010000258.1 GCA_903915615.1 uncultured Armatimonadota bacterium | reverse complement strand
TTTACCATCCTGCTATACCTTGCCGCAAAAACGCCTGGAACTCAGCCCGTTGAACGCGATCTGTCGATTCGTCCGGTCCTGACGGGCATTCGGACCGGATTGGCATCCCCGATGGTCCTCCCTGAAGTGGTCATTCATTTACGTGGCAGCGAACGAGTGATTGCTGATCTGAAGTCCAGCTTACGGCTCGAAGCTGATGGCCGCCGAGCTATGGCAGGCCGTAATCGCATCCCGCTCATCGTCTCCTTGCCACCAGAACTGACGAGTGAAGTGACCGTCGATGCGCCTCCATCACTGGTTGTCCTGCTAAGCGCATCCGCAAAGAAGAAGCTACCGATACAAAGCGTTGATTCCAGCGATCTTATTGAATACATGATTGTTGAGGGCGCCCGCGAGCTTGTTGACAAAAGCGTGTCGATTCGACGCCGGGCCCTCTCTCTGCAAGGGGGCAGTCCAGGTTACGAAGTGCTTGATTCGGATGGCGAAGTTGTTGATCCACTGAATGTCCTGCCAATTCCCGTGCCCGGGAAATCCACAGTAGGCCTCCAAACAAAAACGGTCGTAGTGTCGTGTAACCTCATCGGAACTCCGGGTAATCTCGTCACAGTAACCAGATACGCTGCTGCTCCATCCACGCTACAGCTGCGCGGAACTGCCGATGCACTTGCGGATCTGCAAAATGTTACGGTTGATATCCCGATGACCGGTATCACTAAATCGACAACCATACGAAAGCGCGTTAGATTACCAGATGGGGTTACTAGTAGTTTTGCTGGTGAGCCTGTTGTGGATGTCACAATAACCGTTCGTGAGAATTAGGTACAAACCAATGGCAGCGCTTTTTGGGACAGATGGGGTTCGTGGCCTCGCAAATGTCGAACTTACAGTTGAAATCGCTACGGCATTAGGTGCAGCCGCCGCAAGGCAGATACCGTCGTCATCCCATTTTGTGATCGGTACCGACACCCGGCGTTCAGCTGGGTTGTTGCAGTGTGCATTCGCTGCCGGAGCGATGTCGCAGGGACGCGATGTGTGGACGGTAGGCGTCTTGTCGACCCCTGGCATCAGCTGCCTCACCCGCTCGACCGGAGCCGCCGCAGGTGTTGTCATTTCGGCCTCACACAACCCCGCGCCTGACAATGGCATCAAATTCTTCGGTGCGGATGGTTGCAAGTTACCAGATGCGTTGGAAGCCCTTATTGCAGATGAATGTCGCGTCTGGCAGACACGCCCAAGAGTTTCCGGACAGGCCATTGGACGCCTCATCGACTGTCCAAACATTGTGTGCGATTACATCGATGAGCTAATTTATTCGATGGCAGGCGATCGCCTGGATGGACTGCGAATCGTCCTTGATTGCGCAAATGGTGCTGCTGCCACTATCGCTCCGCAGCTCTTTGCAGACCTTGGAGCTGATATTCACAGCATCGGTGTCACACCGGATGGCGACAACATCAATGATGGCTGTGGCTCAACCCACACAGACTATCTCGTAGAAACCGTTCAGTCTCTGGGTTACGACCTTGGCATTTCTTTTGATGGAGATGCTGATCGAGTCCTTCTCTGTGACCACCGGGGCCGCATCCTAACCGGCGACCATCAGATCCTGATGAATGCTGAGTTGTCAAAGTTCCATGATGGTCATGCTGTCGAAGCGGTTGTCGGCACGGTAATGAGTAATTTGGGCCTCGATGACCGTCTTCGAAAGTCCGATATCAAGCTGCTTCGCTCATCCGTTGGTGATCGCAATGTGGCGGAGCTGATGCGACAATCTGGCGCTACGATTGGCGGCGAGCCTAGCGGACATATCTTGTTGCATCACATTTCCCCCGCCGGCGATGGCATCTTGGCTGCCCTTCAGTGTCTGAGAATTTTGAAACGAACCGGGACCACTGTTGCAAACTGGATTGATGAAATCGTCCCCTACCCCCAGCGTCTGTTGAACCTAAGGGTTCAGGATAAACACGCTTGGGAATCATCAGCAGCGGTTTCAACGGTCATCGCAGATGCTGAGAAGGCTCTAGCAGGTAATGGGCGCATCTTGGTTCGCGCCAGTGGTACGGAACCAACTGTCCGAGTGATGGTGGAAGCCCGATCGCGAGAGCTGGTTGATCACTGGGTTGAACATGTGGCTGATGCCATTCGCACCGCGGGGAGCCCGTCAAGTTGAACGATACATTGTTTGGTGGCTATGCCGTCATATTACTTCTCGGCTTTATCGCCTATGGCCAGGCAGTCAAGCGCTTCTGGTTGTCTGGTGTAAAGCTTACGCTTGCCGGGATATCGCTAGGACTACTCGGTGTTATTGGTTCGTACTTTACGATGTATATGGCGGCTAAGGGCAAGCCTCTGATGCCGGTTGCCATCGTGATCAACGCATCGATGATTGCCGTCGCAACGGGCGTGTCGATCGCAAGTGGACATCGTCAACAGGCCACCCGCGATTTCTGGTCAGTGACGATCAAAGGATGCTTCATCCGAATGCAGGTTGGCCCATTGCCGGCAGTCAAGGGGATAGGCATTTGGGTTGTCCCAACACTTACCCGCATTTCAGAGTGGACAGGCTTATCCGGACCTGCACAGCAGCTGCTCACAAAGGATGTTCGTCAAGTTTTAGAAGCAAGCAAAGATGCCAAAGTAGGACAAGTTGTTGAAACGGCCGGAAGTGGGCTTGGTTCTCAGCGTATTGCATGGGTACCAATCCAGTCACAAAAGCAGAAAGCAAAAGCAACCGACCTCGTTGGTGCCTATCGCGCAGGACTTCGCGTGGCAAAAAAGTTGAACCTCCAACCAGGACTGTTGGTTGGTTCAATCGCGGGCATTACTTTGGAGCAAAATGTGGATGCCATTGTTACGGTCATTCAAAGTCTTGATAGTGAAACGCAACTAGTTTTAAGTTCACCAGACGCAAGTATTCTGGAGAAGCTAAAAGCTCAGCTGCAAGCATTAGAGGTTGAAGTAAGCGAGGCATAATCGCTGTATTAATGCCATTATTGATACGAATGACATGTATCGAACCACTTTTGGTTAGAGGAGTATCCCTAACGATCGCGACATAGTTATTAGGCAACTAGTTTTATTGCACAAAACTGCCCTACAGGTCTGCGGTCTCATAACGGAAAATGTGAATCGATAAAGGTATAATCGCACGGTTTGTCCTGTCGGGGACTGCCCGTAAGTTGGACGGGTTTGAAACGGAGAGTTCAGATGGCCAAGAAGCCTACGCTAGATTTGACGAAATATGTCCGCTTCTATGAGCAGATGGTTTACATCCGCGAATTTGAAGAGCTTATCGGAAAAGAGTGGAACAACGCGGCAGCCCACGGTATGGGCGGCTACATGCACTTGTATTCTGGTGAAGAGGCTATCGCGGTAGGTTTGATTGGCGGGATGGACTTGTCGGCAGGCGACTGCTTCATTGGACATTACCGTGATCACGGCTACGCGCTTGCAGCGGGTTCTGACCCCGGCGAGGTGATGGCCGAGATTTGCGGCAAAGCAACCGGCTGTTCCAAAGGCAAGGGCGGAAGTATGCACATCTGCGATGCGGCCCGTGGCTTCTACGGCGGCTACGGCATCGTTGGTGGGAATGTCCCAATCGCGCTCGGCCTCGGATGGGCCCTTAAGTACCGAAACCAGAAGAACGTGTGCGCATGTTTCTTTGGGGATGGTTCGATGAATCAGGGTGCCTTCCACGAGACCTTGAACATGGCACAGCTGTACAAAGTCCCTGTCATCTTCGCACTTGAAAACAACGGCTACGCCATGGGTACATCCATCGAGCGCAGCCATGCAAATCAGGATCTGCGAAGCCGGGTTGACTCGTTCGCGATGCGCTCAGTGACCATCAATGGTCAGGACATCTTCGAAGTTCATGAGCAAATGGCTCAGATCATTCAGGAGATGAAGGAAGATCCTCATCCTGTATTTGTTGAGTTCAAGACGTATCGTTACCACGGTCATGGCGCCGCAGACACCCCAGTAACGCAATCGACCTACCGCACACGTGATGAAGTAGCACGCGCGAAGGAAGAAAAGGATCCGATCAAGTTTGCACAGGCGAAGTTAATCGAACTCGGCGTCCTAACGGATGAGATGATCACTGATATTCAATCCAGAGCTTATGCATCGGCTGAAGCAGCGATGAAGTTCTCTGATGACTCCCCATACCCAGATCCAAGTGAGCTTATTAAGGATGTGTACGCATAATGGCTAGATTGCGCTACGCGGATGCGATTACATCCGCCCTTCGTGAAGAAATGCTCGCCGACGACAGAGTATTCATCGCCGGCGAAGAAGTCGGACAGTACTTGGGCACCCTCGGTGTAACAAGTGGATTCCTCAAGGAATTCGGTCCGATGCGTGTTGTAGACACCCCGATCTCTGAGGTTGGTATCCTCGGACTGGGCATCGGCTCTGCAATGGCTGGCCTCCGTCCAGTCTGCGAAATGATGCGTATGGACTTCGCGATGGTGGCCTACGACCAGGTCATCAACCATGCAGCGAAGATTCGTTACATGTTTGGCGGGCAGTTCAAGGTCCCTATGGTCATTCGTGGCCCATCCGGAGTCGGACGACAGCTAAGTGCCCAGCACTCACAAAGCCTCGAAGTCCTGTTCGCCCACGTCCCTGGACTCAAGGTTGTCATGCCTGCAACTCCTGCGGACATGAAGGGCCTCCTCAAGACCGCGATGCGGGATGACAATCCTGTGATTGTCATGGAAGCACTCCGACTTTACTTTGAAAAACCAGACGTTCTGGATGCAATCCTGCCTGGCCTGAGTGAAGTCCCTGATGACCCTGACTTCACCGTGCCTTTCGGCAAAGCCAATGTGCTTCGTGCCGGGACGGATGTCACGTTGATTGGTTATTCAGCGATGACGATTCAGTGTTTGAAGGCTGCGAACATTCTGGCGCAAGAAGGCATTTCTGCGGAAGTTGTTGACTTACGCACATTGCTGCCTCTCGATATGGCCACACCGATTGCATCTATCAAGAAGACGCACCGGGCGGTGGTCGTTCAGGAGCAATGGGGACTGTATGGCTGTGCTGCTGAGATTAGCGCTCAGATTGCTGAACGTGCATTCTACGATTTGGATGCACCAGTACAGCGTGTCACAGGAGCATTCGTTCCAATGCCATTCGCCCGTAACTTGGAGAACATCTCGTTCCCAAGCGAACATGACATCGTAATCGCTGCAAAGCGGACTTTAGGAAGGTAACCCCATGGCAGATGTCATTATGCCGAAGCTCGGCGATGCGATGGAAGAAGGCAAGATTGTCAGGTGGCTGAAGAATGTTGGAGACTCTGTCAAATCAGATGATCCAATCTTCGAAGTTGAAACCGACAAGACCAATGTTGAAGTTGGTGCCGACATATCTGGTGTCCTGGAATGGATTGGATATGCTGCAGGCGTCTCAGTGCCCGTGGGTAAGCCTATTGCGCGCATTGGTGATGGCTCTAACGTCGACAAAACGATTCCAACAGCCGCAGCTGCACCTGTCGCAGCATCAGCGCCTGCGGTAGTCGCTGCTCCAGCTGAACCAGCCGCGCAGGCAACACCTGTTCAATCCCCTGTCGCAACCGCAGTTGCATCAGATGGTTCTTGGAAACCGTTTGGTGACTCCCTTGCGTGCGCGCTTCCTGAGGGTCTCGG